>JAGRHX010001467.1 GCA_020444775.1 Gammaproteobacteria bacterium | reverse complement strand
CTGGTGCTGCCGGCCATCACGCTCGGCTGGTATTCGTCCGCCGCCATCGCCCGCCTGACCCGCTCCAGCATGCTGGAGGTGATGGAGAGCGATTTCGTCAAGTTCGAGCGCCTGTCGGGCCTGCCGGAACGAGTCATCGTGCTGCGCCATGCGCTGCGCAACGCCTCGATCCCGATCATCACCTACATGGCGTTGCAGTTCGGCGTCATGCTCTCGGGTGCGGTGGTGACCGAACGCGTATTCGCCTGGCCCGGTATCGGGCAGACCGTGGTCGACGCCATCAACATGCGTGACTATCCGGTCATCCAGGCTGCGGTGATGGTCACCGCGCTGTTGTTCCTGCTGCTCAATCTGCTGGTCGATCTGCTGTACAGCTGGCTCGATCCACGCATCCGTTATTGAGTCATCGAAAGGAGGAATTGCGTCCTTGCAAACGGCAGCCAATCGACGCGCAGGTCGGTGTGGAGCTGGCGCGGCTTCGCTGGAGAACGGCCGCGGGATCACCACCAGGCCGCTGCCGGCGCACGTTGAACGCCGGGTTTGCTCGAGCGCGACGAACCGATGAGCGCGACCGAACCGATAGATCTTCAACTCACCACCCGCCGCAGCTGGTTGCAGCGCGCGCGATACGCGCTCGAGGGAATGCCGTTGTTCGCTGCGCTGCTGGTGGCGCTGTTCCTCGCCGCGGCGCTCTTCGCGCCCTGGATCGCCCCGCACGATCCCGGTCAGGCGAACTTCCTGGTCGCGTTGTCGCCGCCAGTCTGGCAGGACGGCGGCAGCTGGCAGTATCTCCTGGGTGGCGACAACCTGGGTCGAGACGTGTTGTCCAGGCTCATTCATGGCGCGCGCCTGTCGCTGATCGTGTCGTTCTTCGCCATCGTCTTCGCCGGCGGGATTGGCGTGTTCCTGGGGCTCATCGCCGGTTATGTAGGCGGTGTGATCGACAGCATCATTATGCGTATCGTCGACGCCTTCCTGGCCATGCCCTTCATCCTCATGGCCCTCGGCTTCGTCGCCGCCCTGGGCACCAGCGTGACCAACATCATCATCGTCATGGCCATCACCAACTGGGCGCGCTATGCGCGGCTGGTCCGGGGCGAAGTGCTGAGTGTGCGCTCTCGTGACTATGTGGCGTTGGCCCGTGTCGCCGGTCAGCCACGCTGGCGCATCGGTGTCCGGCACATCCTGCCGAACGTTGCGAACAGCATCATCGTGCTCGCCACCCTGGACCTGGGGCGTGTGATCATCCTCGAGGCCTCGTTGTCCTTTCTGGGACTCGGCGTGCAACCGCCCAACATCTCCTGGGGACTGATGCTCGCCGATGGCCGCTCCTACCTGTCCGTAGCCTGGTGGATGACCGTGCTCCCGGGCATTGCGATTCTGCTGACCGTGTTGAGTCTCAACATGTTTGGCGATTGGTTGCGTGACCGTCTGGATCCACGTCAGACCCGGGACTGACGCGCGCGGACTGGATGCCGGCATCCATATGTAGAGGTTATTCGTATGGCCGATGTGGTCGACGACACCCAGCCACTGCTGGAACTGCGCGACTTGAGTGTCGAGTTCAAGACACGACGTGGCAGTGTGGCGGCCGTGGATCGCGTCTCCTTCTCGCTGCGTAGTGGCGAGATCCTGGGCATCGTCGGTGAGTCTGGCTGCGGCAAGTCCACCCTGTGCACTGCCATCACCGGCTTGTTGCCACGCAATGCCCGGGTCGGCGGTGAATTGCTGTTCAAGGGTGAGGACCTGCTCAGGAAGTCGCCGCGTGAGATGCGCGATCTGCGTGGCAAGGACATCACCATGGTCCTGCAGAACCCGATGACCGCCTTGGACCCCGTGTTCACGGTGGGCGACCAGCTGATGGAGATCCTCCATCACAACGCGCAGATGAGTGTCGGGCAGCGACGCTCACGAGCGTTGGAGATGCTCAAGCGCGTGCACATTCCCGAGGCCGCCCGGCGTCTGCTGAACTATCCGCATGAGATGAGCGGCGGTATGAAGCAGCGGGTGTTGATGGCGATGGCCACCTCACTCTACCCGGGACTGCTGCTGGCTGACGAGCCAACCACGGCCCTGGATGTCACGATCCAGGAGCAGATACTGCGGCTGCTGTCGGAGATCCGTAGCACCTTGGGCGCCGGCATCATCCTGGTGACCCATGACCTGGGCGTGGTTCGCCGCTTGTGTGACCGCGTGGTGATCATGTACGCGGGTAAAGCGGTGGAGAACGGTGACACCGAGGCGATCTTCGCACGACCGCAGCATCCCTACACGCGGGCCCTGTTGGCTTCGATCCCCCGCATTGGCGAGGAGCGTGAACGACTCACCGCGATCAAGGGGCAGATCCCGGATCTCGCGCATCTACCGGCTGGCTGCGCGTTCGCCCCCAGATGCCCCGAGTTCCTGGAGCACTGCGCCCAGAACGCGCCACCGGTGGTTCGCAACGGGTCCGGCTGGACGCGTTGCTGGCTGCACGAGGAGGGCCGCGCATGAGCGAGCCGCTGGTCCAGGCAACCGGTCTGGTGAAGCACTTCCCGTTGCCCCGTCGCGCTCTGCTCGAGAAGCCGAGCATCGTCCACGCGGTCGACGGGGTCAGCTTCGAGGTGCAGCCCGGTGAGACCTTCGGGCTGGTCGGTGAGTCCGGCTGCGGCAAGACCAC
>JAGRHX010001466.1 GCA_020444775.1 Gammaproteobacteria bacterium | reverse complement strand
GCGCTGCGCCGGGCCGCCGCCGCGCAGCTCCAGCGCGGTGTCCTCACCCGGCTTGCCGCCCGGCGGGAAGGCGACCAACGGCCGCGGGAACAACCCCACGTGCAGTCGGTAGAGCGAGTCGTTGCTGCCGCCAAGCGCGTTCTCCCGCAGCGTCAGGAACCACGTGCCGGTGCGCGTGCAGCGCTTGCCGAGCACCGGGTCGAGCATCCCGAAGATCGTGTCGTCGACGGTCGCGATCTTGGCTCCGCGATCATCGGTCACCGTCAGGTGCGGGTCGAACTCGCGGTTGCCGAGGCGCAGGCCCTGCACCTCGATCTGCACTTGTTGGCCCTCGCGCACCTCGACCGCGAACACGTCGACGTCCTCGTTGGTGATGCGGCCGTTGACGGTGCTGCCCAGCGGGATCTTGTGCGCGGTGGCGGGGGTGTTGTTGGGCTCCTTCTCGGTGTGCTCCGGCAGGGTGCCGACATGGAACAACTGCAGGTTCGACCAGCCCAGTGCGGTGCGTACCAACATCGGGTGCACGCCGAGTGGGCAGTCGGCGAGGATGCGCAGGCGCGCGGTGGCCTCGGTGTTGTCGCTGACCCAGATCTGATCGGCGTGGCGGAGAATGGCGAGATCCGCGCGACCACCGCCGCCGGAACAGCTCTGCCAGATGACGTGCGGATGGCGCGCCCGCAGCGTTCCCCAGACGTGATACAACCCCTGGACGTAGCGCACCCAAAGCTCACGTTGATCACGCGGCGCGTTCGGCCAACCCGGCTCGCTGACGCTGCGGTTCATATCCCACTTGACGAAGCGGATGTCATGATCGCGCAGCAGGGCGTCAATTTGCGTGATCAGATGCTCCTGTACGTCCGTGCGCGCCAGGTTGAGGATCAACTGGTTACGCCCGGTCGTGCGTGTGCGCGTCGGGAAGTGGATGACCCAGTCGGGATGCGCGCGGTAGAGATCGCTATCCGGGTTGACCATCTCCGGTTCGATCCAGAGGCCAAATTCCATGCCGAGCGCTTTGACGCCCTCGATCAACGGCGTGAGGCCATGGGGAAATTTGACCGGATCGGCTGTCCAATCACCCAGCCCGGCATTGTCCCACAAGCGGCGTTGGAACCAGCCGTCATCGACGACAAATAGCTCCACGCCGAGCGCTGCGGCTATCTCTGCGAGCTGTGCCTGCCCGGCCTCGGTGACGTCAAAGAACGTCGCTTCCCACGAATTGTAGAGGACAGCGTGTAGCTGATCAACATGGGGCAGGTGCGCGCGGATATGATCGTGCAAGCTGCGGCTGGCCGCGCCAAAGCCGCCGTTCGTCCAACCGGCGTAGGTGCTCGGCGTGGTGAATGTTTCGCCCGGCTCAAGCTGCCAGGCGAAATCCCAATCGTTGATCCCCAGGCTGACGCGTGTCGCGCCAAAATCGGTTTTCTCGGCGAGGAGCACCCAGTTACCGCTCCAGGCCAGCGTACCAAACCAGACCTCGCCGCTGTCTTCGTCCGCGCGGCCGGCGTCGAGCGCAAACCACGGGCTGTGGTGATGGCTGGTCGTCAGGCGGCGACTTTCCAGGCGGGTGACGCCGTGCGGTAGCCAGTCACGATGCAGGTTGAATTCGTCAG
>JAGRHX010001465.1 GCA_020444775.1 Gammaproteobacteria bacterium | reverse complement strand
CCGTTCGCGTCGGGGCTTGAGAAAGGCGGGCTAGCCCGACAAGCCGTGCCTGAACCTCAGCGCGATTGGCGCGCGAATCGGACCTGCGGTGGGGGCGCTGGTGCATGCCTCGCTGGTGGGCTCAATCCTCATCTCGATGCTTGCCCGTGCCGTCGGCAGCAACTCGGCACCCATGTAAAGCACGTGGGCCACGACCCGAACTGGCGACGCCGCCCGTCTAATCTCGACCAACTCCTTAAGATCGCGAATTTCACCAGGGCGCTCTCGCAAGGAATAAGCCACCGAACCGAGGGCTTACGCCGTGGACTGGTCACGGATTGGAGTAGTGCAACTCAACGATGTGCTCTTGGCGCGCAACACGACTCGGCGTCAGATAGCGGGACTGATCGCGCGCAGCATGATGTGGAACGGGTAAACAGTCGGACTCGAGAGACCTCGCGCATTCATGGGCGGCATCTGCGAGGGTTCTTAATAGCTTAGGCGACAGTTCTTGACACTGGTATACGAAAGCTCCCGTTTGGAATGCGCGCCTGCAATGCTTGCGTTACAGCCGCCGAGCACACACGATCGAGCGCTCCGACGACAGGGATGTGCACGCTCGATGACCTACCTCGACCCCCGCTTGCCGCTCGCACCGCTGCTGCCCATTCGTTCGCTCGTGGTTGCCTTGGAGAATCTGCATGAGGCGCGGCCTGCCTTCTTCCACCAGCCGGCCCTGACTGCGTGGCTACGGACGCTGGCCGGCCCGGATAGGGATTTCGAGACCCGTATCCGGATCGATGCGCTCGAGTCAGGTCGGATACTCTACCGGCCAGGTGATCGGTATCGCTTCTCCTTGCTCAATTTCGGGCCGTCCTGCGAGCTGGTGGATAAGCTCCTGCAACGACTCCAGGGGCTGCCGGGCAGTGCCAGGCGGCGTGATGCGCATGGGGCCTTCTCGAGCAATTGGCGGCTGCTCTCGATTCACGATGCTTTCACAGAGACACCAATCGAATCCCTTCACGAGGCTGCCCTTTATGATGAGCAAACGCTCGACGAGGAGGCCATCTTGTGGCGTGAGCAGCCGCGCATCGGCTGGCGCTGGCTGTCACCGGCGCGCTTGTACAAGGCCAAGCAGGCTCGGATCGATCAGACTGGCGAGGCACGCTATTGTCGGGACGCCGCTGACCTCGATGCGCCTTTGCTGCTCAACCGTGTCTACGATGCCATTGCCGCCTGGCTTCGAAACGCTGGCACCACCGATCTTCCGGCTCGGAGCGAGCCACCTCAGGCCAGAGTCAGTGATGCGCATCTGTTCTGGCTCGATGCCGATTACCACCAGCCCGATGGCAAGTCGACACCCATCGGTGGTATGAGCGGAGCGTTCCAGCTCGGTTTCGATCCGGCGCCATCGCTCGCCTGGTGTCGGCTGCTGGTGCTCGGGCAGTTCTTGGGCGTTGGCCAGCGCGCAGCATTCGGCTGGGGACGCTATCGGCTCGAGACGATGGCGCAGGGCTTCACCTATCGTCGGCCACGCGCTGCCAGCACCCTGCTTGCGCAGGCTGCTATGGACGAGAATCTCGCCGCTGCCTGGCGCCATGTGATGACTGGTGCCGACTGGCCTCTCGACGAGGAGGAGGCGCTGGCATGGGAGCGTGAGAGTGCAGATCCTTCGAGTGACGATGCGAGCGCGCCCATCGACAAGCTCCAGCGTGATCTGGGGCGGCTCGAGCGCGGTGAGTATCGGGTGCCGGATCTGTACGGCACGTTGATCCCTAAGCGCAACGGTGGGATGCGCGCGCTGGCCGTTCCACCTGCCTATGACCGGGTGCTGCAGCGTGCAGTTGCGCAGGTGCTGACTCCCGCGCTCGACCAGCTCATGTACCCACGTAGCCACGGCTATCGGCGCGGGCACTCGCGCATCACCGCGAGTTACGATGTGCAGGCCGCCTGGCGTAGTGGTTACCGCTGGGTGTTCGAGTCCGACATCAAGGACTTCTTCGATAGCGTGGATCTGGGGCGACTCGAGCAGCGACTGCGAAGCCTCTATGACGAGGATCCAGTGATCGAATGCGTCCTCGATTGGATGCGCGCTGCGGTGCGATACCAGGGCGAGCGGATCGAGCGGCACACTGGTGTGCCGCAGGGCTCTCCACTGAGCCCGCTGATGGCGAACCTGATATTGGATGATTTCGATGGGGACATGGCGGCGGCGGGCTTCAGGCTGATCCGTTTCGCGGATGACTTCATCGTGTTGTGTCGGGATCCATCCGAGGCGCAGCGGGCTGCGACGCGTGCCGCCGAGTCGCTGGCCGAGCATGGCTTCGAGCTGCACCCGGACAAGACACGGACCACGCAGATGGATGAGGGCTTTCGCTATCTCGGCTATCTGTTCGTCAACGACATGGCCCTGGACGTCAGCGGCGCGTGCAAGCCCGTCGATGTCGATGAGCTGAGTGTTTCACCCAACTCGTGGCTTGCGCGAATCGGCGAGCACGAGGCGAGGCCGCTGGATAGCGAGGCAGCGCTCGAGGCGGTGGCGCTGCAGCTCGCAAGCGGCGATGCCATCAGCATCGGCGAGCGCTCGCGGCACGGCGCCATGCTGACGGTGACCGGTGAGCCGAGCGTACTCTCGACCTTGAACAAGAACGTGCGCGTGCATCGAGGCACGAAGCTCATCCACAACCAGCCATGGCGTGATCTGCGTGGCATCATCTTGTTCGGTCGGCACCAGCTCACCACTCAGGCCATGCATGAGGCGATGCGCCACCGGGTGGCCGTACACTTCGCGACCGGTTGGGGTCGCTACGAGGGGGCGCTCTGGAGCGGTCAAGGTCCCCAAGGACACAGTCTGTGGCTGCATCAGCTCGCGGCGTTCACGGATCCCGATAAGGCCCTGTATCTGTCGCGTGCCGTCGTCGGCGCACGCTTGCGCCATGTCAAGGAGGTGCTGCGTGGCCGCGAGAAGGGCTGGGATGCCGCAATCATCGATGATGCGATCCGCCAGCACACACGCAGCCCGAGCCTCGAGTCGCTGCGCGGGCTCG
>JAGRHX010001464.1 GCA_020444775.1 Gammaproteobacteria bacterium | reverse complement strand
TTGCTCAGCGGTGACAGATCGGGATCGGGCAGCTCGGGATCGCAGGCGGTACCCGGATCGGCGAGACCGAGCCGCTCGTCGTCATCATGAAAGCCATCGCCGTCGCCATCGACGAAATCCAAGGCCTGTCGGCTGTTGGTGAAGCGATAGACCCGATATTCGGCAACCTCGAGGTCGACGCTCTGCGTGCGTCCCTGATCACACGTCTCGCCATCGTAGACGAAATCGAGCCGACCATCGACATCGGCGCTCGCGAGGTTGCAGTACTGCCGTCCGGCCTGATGCACGGGGAAGTAGTTCAACACCGAAACCTGCGGCCACATCAGACGCACGTCACCGGTGGCGCGGCTCGGCAGGACCCGAACGTTCCACGGCGCCGGCGGTGCGCTCAGATCCGGGACGCTCACATCGAGCACCGCGGTATCACCCCAGTTGCCGGACTGGTCGCGAGCGACCAGATAGTAGCCACGACGACCACCGGGCTGCACGCCGGCCTGTAGCAGCTCGGCATGGGTCTCGAAGAACTGGGCAAAAGCCGGGTTGAAACCCTGATACTGGCTCTGCTGTGTCGCGCTCCCGGCAACGATGATCGGCTGATCGTTGACCTTCTCGAGCCCCGCCAACGCAATGCGACCGGCGGGATCATGCGCGGTCGAGGCCGCCAGCGCACGCAGGTCCAGCGGCATTGGTGGCGCATCGATATCGCTGCTGGTGCGGTACAGATCGTAGCCCGCGATGCGCAGCGACCAGGCGTAGTGCTCGATGGGATTGGCCCCCGGATGCCGCCAGTTGAGCGCCACGCCGCCGTGATCCTTGGCCGCCTCAGGCGCGTCGCACCGGCGCATCTGGACCTGCGCGAGGTCCTGCCCGGCCGCCAGGGCATCGGAGATGCCGTCGACCTCGATGTCGAGCGTGCCGAGCGCCACCGTACCGCCGTCCGCAAGCCGGCCGATGAGCGTGTAGCTGAAGGTGCCGAGCCCCGGTGGCTGATCCCGGAAGCCGCGATAGCGCGCCACGGCGATGTTCGGGTCGATACGCGAGCTCAGCCGTGCGCGCGGCACCGAGGCGAGCACACGGTCGACCAGCACGCCGGCCAGATTCCCGGCGTCCACCGGCGTATCCGGCGTCTCCTCGCTCAGCCAGCGCATCGCTTCGAGTCGAAGGCGCTCGCTCTGCGGCAGCGCGTACAGGGCCGCGATCTCGGCCACGCTCATGTGGCCACTGGCCGGCAGCGTGGCGAGCAGCTCACCATCCCGGCTCAGCTCGAAGGACTGCAGGTCCGGCGGCAGCTCCCCTTCCAGCGTGTCCCAGCGTAGCAGCACCCCGCTCTGCGCCTGGCCGGTCTGGGAGATGGAGCCGAGCGGTGCCTCGAAACCGATGAAGTAGAACTGATCGGACTCCACCGCGGGCACGCTGACCGCGCTCACCAGCATCGCGACCAACAGCCATGCCCGTGCCTGCCAGCGTAGCCCCGCTGCTGTCCGTAGCATGCCCGGGGGCGTCCCCCGCAACGGTTGAATGCGTGTGTGCTTCACTGCGTACGTCCTCAATGCGGACCGGACAGGTCCAGTCCTTGCCGTGACCATCCCTGGTCATCCAGGATCACCGACGTGCTTGCGTCACCGGTGGCGCACCATTTGTCCTCACGGCTGCGTTGCACCGAGGTCCAGGTCTGCGGGTCGCAGTCCAGGCCGACCCCGGCCACACCGAAGGCTTCACCGCCGAAACGGAAGCTCGGTCCCGGCCCGCTGAGCTCACCAAAGGCCGTCACCTGGCCACGCAGGCCGCCCATGCACAGCACCTTGCCGGTCGCCGATCCGCTGACCAGTCCGCCGAGCGAGAATCCCGCGCCCAGCGCCCAGGCGCCGGCGTCCACGCCAGCCGAGAGACTGAGCGGGCAGCCCGTCTGGATGATCGGGAAGCTCACCCCGCCGCGCACGAACACGCCGCGAAACACCCCGCCCGGCAAGGTGATGAACTCCTCGACCTGCGGGTCCAGATACTCGAGTGGCTCGCTGGAGCAGATCTGACCGGCCAGCAGCGCGCTGCTCATGCCAAAGCCCGCGAGCTGCGAGGAC
>JAGRHX010000123.1 GCA_020444775.1 Gammaproteobacteria bacterium | reverse complement strand
CTACTGATTACGAATCAGTTGCTCTGCCAACTGAGCTACACCGGCAATGATAACGGGCAGTGATAATGGTCAATGAGAACCGGCAATGAGAACCGGTCGGGTGGACCGGGACATTCCGCGCGTGTGCCTCGTGATGATCGCGATGACAGCCGCGGTCGCATCCGTGCAGGTTGTCGGTTCCCGGGCGCCGAAGTTTACCGGAATTCCTTCCGGGTCTACACCCCGGGCACCACGCACTGTCGTGCCCCAGCGTCGCGGCTCAGGGGCCTGCCTCCCGGCAGTGCCCCGCGGCCGAGTTGCACGAACGCGTGGATCACCTATGGCGCGAGGCTCACCCTACAGGTTAAAGTCCAGCGGGCAAGCGACGATATCGCAACAAAATTCAACAATTAAGCCAGTTGTTCCGTGGTCCTCAGCGCTAACGACGTTTTCAAGGCTGCCGACGACATTGTCACGCGCAGCGTAGTCGGGGAGACTCAGCTCGTTTCGGTCAGTGGCGAGCGCCACAATCCGCAACAGATCTTTGCCCTCAACGAGACCGGTGCCTATGTCTGGACGCGTCTGGACGGCGATACCGCGCTCGGCACCATCTGCGACGCACTCACGGACGACTTCGAGGTCTCTCCCGAGGAGGCCTGGCAGGATCTGGGTGAGCTGCTGAAATCGTTGAGCGAAGCCGGCCTGGTCACGGTGGTGGAGGCCGACGCGCCGCACTCATGAGCGAATTACAGGAACCTCCCGCCGAACCTCCGAGTTCCGGGACCTACCATAGCAGGCGCGCGCCGCCAGGGCGCGTGCTTGAGGCGTGGTCAGATTCCCCCGACCCGTCTCACGGCCGATCGCATCGCCGAAGCGGTTCCGGACAGCTCCTCATTGCCCCCCATCGAACGCTCGCCACAGGATACGGCGCGAGCCAGATCGTCTTTCCAATCCACCTTGCCGTCAGCCACGCCCGTGCTCCCGCCTGCACGGTCGATGCGTGGCTGTACGCTCGTATCCCACGCTGCTACCGGGCCATCCGGTCGACACTCACTTCACGTCTGCGCCAAGACCTACGAATCGGTCGCGCGGTCGAGCCAACCGGGAGAGTTGAGCACCTTCGATGAACCTGCCGAGACGCAAACCGACACGTAAGCCCTACGAGAAACCTCGCCTCAAACGCGTGCCACGGGCGGCCGCCGAGGCCATGGCGAACGGCTTCGAGATGGCAACACCCGCAGTCGGCCAACAGGGCAGCGGTGCCCTCCCCGGCGCCGCCTTCAACACCGGGCCCTGAGCCGGAGGCAGCCGCCAACGCGGCGCGCCCGGGCGATCCCGGGCGCTACATGGAACGGGGCACAGGCCCGCGCAGAACGCCGGCTCGACTGACGTGGGATTGCCTGCGCGGGGCGAGAACGGCTCGCTGACGCGCGGCGCGTGGCTCAGCCCGAAGGCGCGACGGCGCGTCGCAGCGTGGCCTCGGATGCCGCCTCCCGCTCCTGTTCGAGAGTGTCCAAGGCGCGTCCCAGGGCTTCGGAGCGGTCCTGACCAGGGTGCGGACGCTCATCGGTGGGCTTGAGGCTTTCCATCTTGCGCCGGAACTCGTCGGTCACCTCACGTGCTTGCGCTCGACTGCGCACCACACGCGGCGTAATCAACACCACCAGCTCGGTTCGGGTGCGCTCCAGCTCGCGGGTACCAAAAAAGAATCCGACCACCGGCACGTTGCGGATCCCGGGCACCCCAGAAGAGTTGTTGTTGTCGTTCTCTTGAATCAGCCCGCCGAGCACCACGGTCTCGCCACTGTCCACCGCCACCGTGCTGGAGATGTTGCGGGTGCTGATGGTCGGGGTCAGGTTCGAGGCCGCGTCCGCCTGGTCCACGACATTGCTCACATCCTGCTCGATCTCCATGGTCACCAGGCCGCTGGCGTTGACCCGCGGCGTAACCGAGAGCTGCACACCGGTATCGCGGAATTCGATACTGTTGATGATGTTCGCATCGGTGGTGGTCGCCTGCTGCTGCTGGGTGGTCACCGGCACCTGAGCACCGACCTGGATGCTTGCCGCCTGATTGTTCAGGACCATGAGGTTCGGCGACGAAACGATCTTCGCCCGCGAATCGTTGGCCAGGGTGTTCAGCACGGCGAGCACGTCGCCGGCCCGGTCGAACAGGGCATAGGAGAATCCTGGTGTCAGCACACCGATGCCATCGGCGCCCAGATCGAGCCGGCCACGCAGCGAACGTCCAGCGTCACCGACACCATTGCGGAAGAACCATTCGAGACCGTGACGCAAGGTGCCTTGTAACTGCACCTCGGCGATGGTGGCCTCGATCAACACCTGCAGCGGCGCGATATCGAGCTGGCGCAGCGCAGCCTCCACCTGCTTGTACTGGCCCGCGGTGGCCAGGATGACCAGCGCGTTGTTGACCTCGTCGGCAATGATCCGGATGTCCTCGGTCGCGTCGAGCGCCACGCCGGCACCGGCGCGGCCCTGGCTGGCCGCCTCGAGCGCCTGCTGGGCGGCCGATGCGGGCCGCTCGGGTTGCTGCTGCTCGGTGTCGCTCTGAGCGCGTGCGCTGCGACGACTCTCGCGCGCGGCATCGGTAGCGGCGCGACTGCTACGCGTCTCGGCCGCCTCCAGGCCCGGTGCGATCTCGGCGCGCCGGATTGGCTGTGCCTCGCCCTCGCCGCTGAACACCTCGCTGAGCACGGCCGCCAGATCCGCAGCCTTGCCGTTCTGCACGTGATAGACGAACAAGCGCTTGCCGACTGCGCCGCTGTCGCGGTCCAGACGCTTGATCCAGTCTCCGACCCGTTCCAGATAAGCACGCCGGGGAGTGATCACCAACAGCGCGTTGAGACGCTCGACCACCTCCAGACGCAGCAGATTGGCCAGCGGTCCGTCCTGACCGGCACCGAAGATCTTCTCGAGCTCGGCGGCCAGATCCTCGGCCTTGACGAAGTCCGGCGTGAACAGGCCGAAGGACATGCCCTGCATCCAGTCGACATCGAAGACCTCGACGGTGCGGACAATCTGCTCCAGCTCCTTACCGCTGCCAGCGAGCACCAGCATGTTGCGGGTCACGTCCGAGCGCAGCAGGGTTCCGGGCTCCAGGAATGGCTCGAGGATCTGCTCCATCTCGGCGACCGAGATGAAACGCAGCGGCACCAGCAACACCGAGTAGCCACGCGGCAGCGGCTGCTGACTGCCGCCGAGCTGAGGTACCGTGCGGCCGCCACGTGACGCCGACTCACGAGGCACGACGTGGTACATGTCCGGCCCACGCACCACCGCCGCCTGATTCATGCGAAGCAGCATCTCCAGCGTGACCAGCAGATCCTCACGTCGCAACGGCTTGCTGCTCTGCAAGGTCACGGAGCCCTGCACGCCGGGGTCGACCACGTAGTTCTCACCGAGCAGATCGCCGAGAATCACCTTGACCACCTCGACCACCGCGGTGTTCTCGAAGTTCAAGGTGTACTCGCCCGGGCCCTCATCGGCCGAGGGCGTGGTCTGCTGGCGCGCGAAGCGATCGTTGCCAGGCAGATAGAAGTCCGCCTGGGAACGCACATCCGGCCTGCGTTCCGCAGCCTCGCCCTGCGCCGTCGGCTGTTCGCTGACCGCGCTGCGTTCGTCCACGGGAGGCCGGGGCTCGGGCAGCGGTGACGACAGGCCTTCGGCCCACTGCATCTCGAGCGGCATGGATTCGCACCCTGCCAACAGCGCCGCGCCCAGCAAGGCGCAGGCCGTGAACAGGCGCAAGGAGCACGGCTGCAGTCTTCTCATATTGAGAACGCACATCAGGAGATTTTTATATTGCGCTGAATTGTAGGCCTTTTGGCCGGCTAATGCAGCTCCAATCTCAGTGGCTTTCAGCGGTTCTGCTGCTGACGGCTCAAACGCTCCTCACGGCGCCGGATCGCCTGCTCCAGATAGCGCTGACGAGCGTCGGCGCGTGCACCGTCGCTGGCGCTGCGCGGACGTACCGGCTGGGTGGTGCTGACACGTCTGGAAGCGGCGCGTGGATCGCTGGCGCCTTGCGCGGCACCAGCCGAGTTGCGCGCGGTGTTGACACGGTTGCGCGGCTCGACCCTGCGTGGCGGCGGGCGGCTGCTGACCGGTGGCGCCTCGAAGCGCCGCAGGTCCAGGACCTGCTCCTGATCCGCCTTGCGCAGCACCACCTCGTGCTCGCGGATCTCGGCCACGGTCCAACCTTCGACCAGCCCCCCCTCGGTGACCCGCAACGCCTCCACCGCACCGCCCGAGAACAGGGCCAGACGCCGTGCGCCGGTCAGCACCACGGCGTCGAGCTGCACGCTGGGTGGCTCGATCGGCTCGGGCGGCGGCGCGGGCGCGGTCTCGACCACGTTGACCGGCTCCTCGGGCTCTTCCGGCGGTGGTCTCCGTCCGGGCTCGAACAGCGGTCGCTCCAGGGTCTCGGTCAGCGACTCCAGGGCCGGGATGACCGGCGTGCGCAAGCTGATGTCCAGCTCCGGCTCGAGCGCGGCGCCAGCCGCCGGCTCACGCGCCGGCACCAACGTCTCGATATCAATTCGCTCGGCGCGCTGCTGGAGCTGGCTCCAGACCGCGGTGCCGAGCAATCCGACGAGCACCAATTCGACCAACAGCACGATTCTCACGACGGGCTCCCCGGTACCTGCACGAGTGACGCTCTACTCATCGATCCACTCATCATCGCAACTCAAGCGGGCGCCGCGTCACGCGCCGGGGCCGGCTCGGCCATGAAGCCGGAAACGGTCATGCGCACATCCAGGGTCTGCTCGGGCACGCGGCCACGACGTCGCGCCAGACGCCTTGCGACCCGCGCATTACGCGCGATCACCACCACCTGATCGATGACGACGTAGGGCGTACCGACCTCCAGACGATGCAATACCGCCTGCAGCGCCTCGACGCTGAGCTGCATACGCACGTTGACACTGACCCGGGTGAACGGACCCTCTTCCTGTGGATCGAGGGCCTGGGCGCTGACCAGACTGCCCTGACTGCTCTCGACAATCCCCTTGATACGCTGCTGCAGGGAGGCTCCGGCGAGACTCACGCTGCGCTCACCGAGCAGCACCCGAGCAACGTCGTCGCGTGTCTGGAACTGTCGGAGCGCACGTTCGTAGGCTTCGCGGCTGGCCGCGATGCTACGGAACTTGGCGATGCTCTGCTCGTGTGACTCGATGGTCTCCTGCATGGCTTGATATCTACGCCAGGCGGGCTGCACCGCCCCCAGCGCGACGACCACCAGCACCGCGACCAGCAGCGACACCGCGAGCAGCCGACTTTGCATGGGCGACAGATTCATCGGCCCGTACCTCCTGTATCGCTCGCATCGTTCCCGATGCTCCCGTCGCCTTCGCCAGTCGCTTCCACCGCGCGGACCCCGGGCACGCCTTCGGCCCGGTCCGCCTCCCCTCGCCCGTCCGCCCTTGCGGCGGTCGGCTCGACAGTCGCGTTCTGGTCCACCGCCGGCAGCACCACGTTGGCAGCGACATGAAAGCGTTCACGGCCGGTGGCCGCCTCGCGGGTCACCGGTGAGGAGAACTGCACGCCACGCAGCATCTGCGAGGCGTCGAGCAATGCGATCAGGGCGGTCGCGGTGTCCGAGGTGCCCTGCAGCTCGGCCTTGCCGTTGCTGAGCTCGAGCCGATGCAGCCAGGTCGAGTCGGGTAGACGCTGACTGAGCTCGTCGAGAATCGCCACCGATGACGGCGCTGCCCCCTTCAACCGGATCAACAGGTTGACCGCGTCGCGCTTGGCCTCGACCGCGTCGCGCACGGCAATTGCCTCGGCGGCTTCGAGCTGCGCCTTGCGCAGCTCGGTCTCCAGCGCCTGCAACTGCCGCTGCTTGTCCATCCAGGGCACACCGACGAGCACCGCAAGCAGCAGCAGGTTGATCACCGTCATCGCCAGCACCAGCCGTCCGGTCTTTGGCTCGCTGAACGCAGCCGGCCGGAACTGCAGCGGTACGCCGTGGGTCTGGTCGTCCCGGGTCTGCGCGCTCGGCGCCGGGCGTGGATCGCTCCAGCTGCCAAGCTGCCAGCCGCCCAGACCGGCAATCACCCGATCGACCAGCGCCCGGGTCGCGACACGCAGATTCAAGGTCAGGGTCTTGCTGCGATGGTCCCGCTCGACCAGGTCATAGTCGAAGTACACGTCGCCAGCTCGAAACGGCGTCTGCCGTTCCATCTCGAAACCCACCACCTGCTGCAGATTCTCCTCCGCCGCCAGCGGCAGCTTCATACGCCGCACCAGGGCCTTGTCACGTGGCAACACCACCTCGACCTGGGTCTCCGCCGGCGACAGCCCCACGGTCCAGCGGTCAATGGTCTCGGTCAGACCGGCTGCGGCCAGCGGCACCGAGTCCAGGATCTGCACCTGCTTGCCCGTGACTCGCTCGGCGCGCACCTGATCGCCATCCAGCACCAGTCGCAGCAATCGCCCGTGCCGGCGTCCACGACCACTGAGCGCGGGCGGCACCATGGCCACCAGCTCGCGCCACCACCACTTCAGAAATCGTTCGATCACTTGCCGCTCGTCTTAGATTCGTTACCCAGCGCGGCGCTCCCGGCC
>JAGRHX010001463.1 GCA_020444775.1 Gammaproteobacteria bacterium | reverse complement strand
GATTTCCGCTTTGCTCACGAAGTCAGCGGCTTAGGTCGTCGACTTCGGTGGCGCATCCATGTGCCATGCAGGAAACGCTGATTGTTCAGCGTTGCCTTGGAGGGGCGACCCGGGTGACTCACGTCGAGCGACCCTGTTCGTTCGAATCATCGACAGGAGAATAAAGATGTTCTGTGGCTTCCCAAACAAGACCCTGCCGCTGGCCGGCGCCATGGCGCTGCTGCTGTCCGGCTGCAGCATGACCGACAAGAACCAGCCACCGCCGCCTGCGCCGGAGCCGGTCGCGGCCCCGACCCCGCCGCCACCCAGCTACGTCATCAAGGACGTGAACTTCGACTTCGACAAGGCGACCCTCAAGCCGATGGCCTCGCAAGTGCTCGATGGTGTGGCCAGCGAGCTGCAGCAGCAGCCTGGCGTGCCTTACGAGGTGGGTGGTCACACCGACAGCATTGGCTCGACTCGCTATAACCAGGACCTGTCCGAGCGGCGCGCCGGTACGGTCCGGGATTACCTGGTCGGTCGCGGTGTGAGCGGCTCGCAGCTGAGCACGCGTGGCTATGGCGAGAGCATGCCGGTCGCCAGCAACAAGACCGCTGAAGGTCGTGCCGAGAACCGGCGCGTCGAGATCCGGCCGGTCAAGTAAGACGGGTGAGACCGAACCGAAACGTTTGGTGGTCCGAGCGCGCGTGCCGAGTCCGGCACGCCGCCCGGCGGTCAGCGCTGGGCTGGCTGTGCCTGGGGCTGTCGGTGCTGCTCAGTGGCGGCGCGCTGCACGCCGAGACCGTCGAGGTCTTGCCGGAGCGCTCGTCATCCAGACCGATAGCCCCGCGTTACACGCTGCATGAGGACGGCGGCGTTTCGGTTCGGATCTGCTTCAACTGGTCGTGCGCCAGACGCGAGACGCTGACCTTCACGGCGACGGAAATGAGCGCGGTCCGCGGGCAGATGGGGTTGTGTCCTGCCGCGGACCTTTACAGTCGTCTGCAGCGCCTGCGGCTGGGCGTCTGGCAGATGGAGACGCTGGCGCAGAAGTACCAGCCCCTGCTGGGACGCGACAAGGGCGTCAACGACCGGGATCCGGACGGAGACGGTCGGATGGATTGCGTGGACAACGCAACCAATACCAATACCTACTTGCGTGTGCTGGCCGAGCTGGGGCTGCTCGACGGCTGGCGTATCGGCGATCCCGAGGTGCGCGACGCCTTGTCCTCGCAGGTGCACTGGACCGCGGCGATCGAGGATGAGCGTAGCGGTGAGCGCTGGGCCGTGGATAGCTGGTTCAGACCGAACGGGCATCTGCCCTTCGTCACGCCCATCGACGCCTGGTCGTCGGGTCTCACGCCTTGGGAACCACCCTTCTCTCATCTCAATCGCGCGCCACGCTACAGCTACGAGCTGTGCGAGGCGGTCGCGCGCGAACGTCAGATGCTGCTCGGTCGAGCCGATTCAGGTCGAGATGATTCGGGTCTGGCCGACCCAGATCGAGGTCATTCAGGTCGAGATCATTCAGGCCCAGATCATTCAGGGCGGGCAGACATCGCGGATCGCGACCCGCGCGAATGAATGAGCGCGCCGGCGCTCAGCCGGCGGCAATCGC
>JAGRHX010001462.1 GCA_020444775.1 Gammaproteobacteria bacterium | reverse complement strand
AACGACTGGTCGGCGCGCGACATACAGTCTTTCGAGTATCAACCGCTGGGGCCGTTCCTGGCCAAGAGCTTCGCCACCAGCATCTCGCCCTTCATCGTCACCTTGGAGGCGCTGGCGCCATTCCGTGGCGCCTGGCATCGGGCCGAGGCGGACCCCCAGCCGCTGGCCTACCTGGACAGCGGGCGAGAGCGTGCCATGGGCGCCTATGACATCGAGCTGCAGGTGCTGTTGCAGACCCGCGCCATGGCCGAAGGCGGCAAGTCCGCCGAGCCGATCTCGCGCAGCAACTTCAGGCACGCCTACTGGAGCATCGCGCAGATGCTGGCTCATCACAGCGTGAACGGCTGCATGCTGCGGGCCGGCGACCTGCTCGGCACAGGCACTCAGTCCGGGCCGGAGCAGCACCAGGGCGGGGCGCTCATCGAGCTGACCCGAGGTGGTCAGACGCCCATTGCGCTGGGTAACGGTGAGCGACGCGCCTTCTTGCACGATGGCGATCGCGTCACGCTGCGTGGCTGGTGCGAGCGGCCGGGCTTCAGACGCATCGGCTTCGGCGAGGTGAGCGCGTGCATCGAGCCGGCGGTGGACGCGGACTGAGACCATCCGCGAGCCGGCATCGGATCATCGGACCCCGAGCCCGGACCCGCGGACCCGGCTCTCGGACCCGGACCTCGGACCGGCGACCATCGCGTTTCACAGCAGCTCGAGGCGCCGCAGACAGCGTAGATAACGTTCCCGCAGTGGCTCGAAACGACGATGCACACCATCGCTGACGATGATCCGGCCGTCGACGCTGACCTGTTGCACGGCGCGCGCGGTGGCGGCGTAGACCAGTGCCTGCGGCAGCAGGGCGTCGGAAATCCCGCACAGCGCCGCATCGTCGCCGCGTAGCAGCACCCGGTCGGCGCCGCATGCGGCGACCGGCATGCCGAGCGCCTCATAACCGTTGCACGTGCCTATCTCGAGCAGCTGCTCGGCGGCAATGGTGCTGCGGGTCAGGGTTCGGCAACGCTCGTCCAGCTCGATCGCTCGGATCTCGTCGAAGGCGTCGGCGGCGCAGTGACTGTCGGTGCCGGTGCACAGTTTCGCCCCGGCCCGCAGCAGCGGCCCGATCGGGGGCAGGCCGTCGCCGAGGTCGCGTTCGGTGCCGCGACAGATGCAAGCGGCGGCGCGATGGGCGCCGAGCAGCGCGATCTCATCCTCGTCCAGGTGGGTTGCATGGACGGCGACGAAGCGGGTGTCGAGCATCTCGCAGCGCGCCGCCAGTCGCAGTGGCCGGCAGCCATGCTCGGCCAGACACTGCTCGACCTCGGCCGGCTGCTCGGCCACGTGCATGTGCAGCGGCAGGTCCTCGGCTCTGGCAAAGCGTGCGACCTCGCGCAGCGCCGTCGCGTCCAGCGCGCGCACGCTGTGCGCTGCCACCGCGACGTTCAGCAACGGCTCGTTGCGGTGCCGGCTGGCCAGGTCCTGCACGTCGCGTAACGCGTCGTGCACGTCGGTATCGAGGAAGCGCCGTTGCGCTGGATCCGGCTCCTGACCGTGTCCGGCGCGCAGGTAGACGGTGCGGATCAGGGTCAGACGCACGCCCGCCTCGCGGGCCGCGGCGATCAACGCCTCCGCCATCTCCAGTCGATCGGCGTAGGGGCGGCCGTCACGGGCGTGGTGCAGATAGTGGAACTCACCGATCGCGGTCACCCCGGACATCGCCAGCTCCGCGTAGGCGAAGGCGGCGATGTCGAACAGGTCCTGCGGCTCGAGCCGATCGACGAGCGTGTACATCAGTTTTCGCCAGGTCCAGAAGGAGTCGTGGCGACCGCTGCCGGTCTGGGTGCGCGCGCGCAGCGCGCGCTGGAAGGCATGCGAGTGCGCACTGGCAAGGCCAGCCATCTCGATTGGCGACGCGTGGCTGCGAAGCCCGGCACCCGACGGCGAGCGACGTGGCAGGACGGCAGGTGGGACGGTCATGCTGGTGCGCGTCTTCCAGATGCAAATCGTTGGGAGTCGTTCGGATGCCGGGCCCAGCGCGACCCGGGGCTACCCCGTGCTCGCCGCGCGCGGCACGATCGCCACGCCGATTCGGGTATGCTGCGCGGCGATGGCACCGCTGCGTGCCGCGATTCGTGCATTCAACCAGACAGGTGTGCAAATGGCGATAAAGAGACTCAAGCCAGGCGATCGTATGAGTCAGGCGGTGGTCCACGGCAACGTGGTCTACACCGCCGGTCAGGTGGCGCGCAATGCGCCGGGTGGCTCGGTGACCGAGCAGACTCGCGATATCCTCGCCTCGATCGATGCGCTGCTGAAGGAAGCGGGCACCGACAAGAGCAAGCTGCTGTCGGCCACCATCTGGTTGTCCGACATCCGCACCTTCGATGAGATGAACGCGGTCTGGGATGCCT
>JAGRHX010001461.1 GCA_020444775.1 Gammaproteobacteria bacterium | reverse complement strand
GTTCGATGCCCTGGTCACGCCGGAGCTTGGCGCTCACGCTGAGGAGATGTTCGATCGGGCCCGCCGCTTTGGCGAACGTGACCTCGACGGTGTGCTGATTTCGATGCTGCGGACGCTTGGCGGCTAGCGCTCCTGGTCGACGCCTGGATCGGCACCGCCAGTGAAGTCGATGGGGCTCGCCCATCGAGCTTCGCCCTCGCAGGCGTTGCCCATCAGCGACGCCTGCAGAACCACGACCACAGTGGAGCCAGCGCTGTCCGGCGGCATGTGACCGAGCACGCCCAGCGCTTCGGTCGAGATACAGTCCAAAGGCTCGACCGTCCCGCCAACGAGATCCACCCGGCGTTGCCCTCGGCCATCTGGGCGCTGCTCGTCCTGCGGCTGCGGCTACGTCGCTCATAGCGCGGCCTCGCGGTGGATGCCTCGCGCGAGGGCCCGATTCGAGCGGTCGACGCGAGGATGTGCTGGTGAATTCCCGTAGGACGCTCATACGGGGGCACGATCGAAGCGCATGGCCGGTCTACGCCGATCCTCCGGGTCATCAGGCGCGGCCGGTTCGGGTTGATACGGCGGATGTTCTTGGACCTTCGACGATGCGTGAGGCGTGTCCGAACGCCGTTTTTAAAGGGCTCGGGTGGGCGCTCCGGTGGTCGCTACAGATGTCGGTGCGCTAGCCGAGATCATGCCTGTCAGGCAGGACGGTATGCTTGTGGGCCCTGATGTGTGGGCCCTGATGGCCGCACGGCGACGAGGTTGCGCGTGGCTGTGGGCAGGCCGTGGCACCGTCGGGAGGTCGCGTAGACAATGAACTCGCGTAGCCGGGGAGATCGCGTAGCGTGGCTGACGGCGCGCTACGCATTCTCGGCACGTATCGTAAGGCGCTGGAGGGCTTGTCGGCCATGAAGCCGAAACGGATTCTCTACCATCACCGAACGCTCGGCGATGGTGCCGAGGGCATCCATATTCACGAGATGATCAAGGCGTTCCGCGGCCTCGGTCATGTGGTCGAGGTCATCGGCCCCGTTGGCGAGCGGGCTTCGAGCCCGTCCGCCCGGCCGTCGAAGCTGGCTGGCATCAAGCGGGCGATGCCGGGACTCGTCTTCGAGCTCGCTGAGATCGCGTACACGGGGTATTGCTTCGCGCAGACGCTGCTCCGGGTCTGGCGCTTCCGGCCGGATTTCATATACGACCGATACATCACCTTCAACGCGGGGCCCGTGCTCGCTGGGAAGATGGCCAGGGTACCGGTGCTACTGGAGGTCAATGCGCCGCTCGCGCTCGAGCGCACCGAGCAGAAGGACGAGAAGCTGTATTTGCGCCGGATCGCGAACTGGATGGAACATTGGATCTGCGCTTTGTCGTGGCGGACGATCGTTGTTTCCTCGCCGCTGCGGGACTACCTGAGGTCGATCGGCGTGCCCGCGGAGCATTGCGTGGTCATGCCCAACGGCGCCGACCCGGACACCTTCCGTCCGCGCGCCAAGAGCCCCGAGCTGCTGCGCGAGCTCGCGATACCGGACAGCGCTTTCGTCGTCGGGTTCACCGGTGTGCTCCGCGGTTGGCACGGGCTGGACTTGCTGGTCCAGGCCATAGCCGAGCTGGAGCAATCCTGCCCTGACGTTTGCGTGTTGATCGTGGGCGACGGTCCGTACAGGGGAGAGCTCGAAGCGCTGGCGGCGGCGCGTGGCATCTCGGCGCGGATCCGGATCACCGGGCGTATTCCGCACGAGCAGGTGCCCGACTACGTGGCGCTGTTCGATGCGGCTGTCAGCCCGCGTGCGACGTTCTATGCGTCGCCGATGAAGGTAATCGAGTACATGTCGCTGGAGAAGGCCGTCATCGTGCCCGATACCGCCAATTTCCTCGACATGGTCGACGACCAACGCAACGGCATGGTGTTCCGCGACGGTGATGCGGGCTCGATGTCCGCCGTGATCCAGCGTCTCTACCTCGAGCCCGAATTCGCCGCCGGGATTGCGAGGCAAGCCAGGCTCAAGGTCGAGCAGCGCCTCAACTGGACGTGGAATGCAAAGGCGTGCTGCGACCTTGTCGATTCGCGCAATTCACTTGAGCCGACCGTGGAGAACGCGGGGCTTTGAAGTCCCTTCAGTGCCTGCCTTCGCCCGAAGTCAGGCAGTAACCCCGCGTATCGGGTTCCCCGGATTGAGTTCCCCGGACCGAGTCTTCTGAATCCATGCACGCCTGGTCGGCCGGCTGGCGAGCCTCCTTGTGAGCCTCAGGCCGGCGGTGCCACC
>JAGRHX010001460.1 GCA_020444775.1 Gammaproteobacteria bacterium | reverse complement strand
GGCGCCGTGCATCGAGCTGGACCTTGGCGATTGTGAGCGTCTGGCAGGCACCCGTATCGATGACTACTACTTTCGGCATCCTGGCAACGCGCAGCACGGCCTGCTGGTGCTGGGGCTCGTCAGTCTGTGCAACCACAGCGACGAGCCGAACACCCGGACCGCCTACGCGCAGCGCACCGATATCGGCTGGACGGTGCTGACGATCGCTCGCCGTCCGATTCGCGCCGGTGAGGAGCTGACCCGACGCTACGCCTGTCCGCCGTGGTTCGAGACCAGCGACTGAGTCCCGGCGGCCGGCTCAGGCCTTGTCGGCGCCCTGACCCGCCTTGCAGGCAGCATCGTAGCGTTGCAGCGCGTTGTCCACGCAGATCCGCACGTCGTCGTCGAGCAGATGACCCTGACGTGCCAGCTCCTGCGCCGCCTGCCGGACGCGACCCTCGTAGTCCGCCCGATCGACATAGCGCTCCTCCAACGAGGCGCGCGGGTCGCCGGCGCTCTCGCGTTGCGCGCGGGTCGCGGCGAAGAACAGGCTGAAGCCGTTCATCGGCACGATCTGCTCGGCGGCGCCGCTTTGCGGATCGCGCGGGTTCCAGCCGGTATGGCTGGCTACCGGCACCTGCACGTCGGGCAGCCGGATGCCGGCAACCTCGTTGCCGTCCGGATCCACCGCTGAGACCAGGGCCGGATAGAACTCGCCCTCGACCGCCGGATAGCGGCCCACGCCCTCGGCTTCGGGTGCCCCCATGTCCACCGTGCGCACGAAGGGCAGACGTCCAGGCTCGGGTGGCTGGATACCGGGCAGCTCGGCAAAGCGTCTGAGCACCACGTCACGGGTCACCGCGCTGCCGTCGGACAGACGCGGATGCCGGCTGGGTGGCGGCTCGATACCTTGGGTACACCAGCGATCCAGGTTGATCAAAGAGGCGCGCTGCAGCGGGCGGTAGTCGAGCAGGTTGAGCGGGTAACGCGAGATCGTGTCGATCCCGGCGCTGTGCCGGGGCTGGCCCAGGTAGCCCGGCGTGTGCTGGGTGCTGGCGAACAGGTAGCTGCGGACGTTGTCGGCCTCGGGTAGATCCTCTTTGGCCGCGGTATCCACGTGTGCCAGCGTCGCATCACCCCGCCAGTACTCGGCGGCGCTGTTGGTGTAGATGATCCTCGGCATCGCGCCCAGCTCGCGCTGCGTGTCGAGCAGCCCGGCGGTGACGCCGGTGAGCGCGTCGGTGCTCGGCAGATCGGCGAACGGGAACAGGTGACCCCAGATCGGGGTGGTCTGGTTCGAGGGCTGGGCAAAGCGGTGATTGAAGGCGCCGCGCCTGGCGCCCGCGATGTGCACCAGCATGCCGTCGTAGGCGGCCTCACCGGACTCGGTCAGGTTCAGACCCAGGCTGATGAAATGACGCTGCATGCGACCGGTCTGTGACACGCCGTAGGCATAAGCCGCGACGAAGTCTCCGGGCGTGGGGTTGTGCGCCGACGGGTGACGCAGGAACGCGGCCACGTCACGCAGCGCGAGCAGTCCAGTGCCGGCCACCGGGGCCCGATCGGTGTGATAGACCAGCTGATAGATCCGACCGGGCTCGAAACCATCGAGCAGATGAACGTGCTCGCTGCTCGGCGCCAGGCCAGCGTCGGTCTCACGGGCGAAGCACCAGCGATCGCGCGGCACGATCTCGTCCTCACCGTCCTCGTAATCGCGCACGTACAGCACCGCCGCGGGATCGTCCACATCGGCGGTGGGCAGCGGACGATGCACCCGGTCGGCGAGCAGCCGGGTATGCTCGTGCCGGCTGGGCCGGATCTCGACGATGGTCTGGCCGCCGAGTGGCGCACCGTCGCGCATCGCCAGCGGCGCGTCCAGGCCCATCATCTCCTCGGCCGGATAGACGTCCCATTGCCAACCGATCGAGGCCACCGTGTAGCCGTGCTCGAACAGGAAGCCGTCGCCGGGGTGGGCCTCACGGGTGACCGGCGCGGTGGGCGGCGCCATGTTCAGGGTCGGAACCACCCGGCGGCGACCGCGGTTGGGCAGCTCGACCAACAGACGCTGTCGGCCGCGCTCGGGCGCGAGCGGCTGCACGATCGAGAAGTCGGCGCTGAAGCGCACCCGGCCCTTGTCGTCGCGGGAGGCGAGCGCAAGATCGACGATGCGGCGGTTCGCCGGATGCGCCGGATCGACCGCGAAGTGCAATCGCCCGTCAATCTGCTCGTACGCCCCGATGGCGGCGAACTCACGACCACCGGCATAGGGGCCTCGGCTGCTCTGTTCGAAATCGATGACGCTCATTGGGCTGCTCCGGGGACTGCTGCGGTGGGACCCGAGGGGAAGGCGGCTTGCGATGTGGGTGCATCTTGGCAAGCATGAGAGCTGCTCGCAACACGCCCGCCGATCGGGCGGATCCGACCGTTTGAGATCGCATCCCGAGAACATCGTGAAGAGGAGCCTGACCGATGCCCGCCTATCTCATCGTCCGCGCCGAGATCTCCGAGGCCGCCCTGCGCGAACCCTTCGACCGCTGGTA
>JAGRHX010001528.1:5451-5601 GCA_020444775.1 Gammaproteobacteria bacterium | reverse complement strand
CCCGTGCACATTTTTTGTCAAAACTCTACGTCCGGAGCCGCGCCGATTTCCCGGTGAGTTGTCACTAACATGTCGCGACCGCCGAAGCCTGCAGGCTTGCACATAGTCGAAAACACGTATCGCAACGATCGCCACGCTGAGCGGCTCGCG
>JAGRHX010001528.1:0-5434 GCA_020444775.1 Gammaproteobacteria bacterium | reverse complement strand
CCGACTCCGCCGGCACGCCTCACGACAGTGCAGCGCAAGCACTGGGATCGGATCGTCGAGATGTGCTGGTGGCTCTCGGCGTCCGACTCCTATGCGCTCTACGGCTACGTGCGCTTGTTCTCGATGCTCGAGCGGTCGCCCGACAAGATGCACGCGGCGAAGCTCTCGGCCTGGATCGCACTCGGTGGGAAGCTCGGTCTAGATTCGGTCGGACGCGCGCGCTACGGCAGCGCGAAAGCGCAGGCGAAAGAGGAATCGCCGGGCGCGAAATTCTTCAAGCGTGGCTGACGATCCCGCGACGGATTACGCGCGGGCGGTTTGCGCCGGCGAGATCGTCGCCGGGCCGCACGTGCGCGACGCTTGCGCGCGGCACCTTCGCGATCTCGAGCGCGAGGATCTCTACTTCGACACCGACGCGGCCGAGTACGTGTTCGACTTCTATCGGCACGTACTGCGGCTCAACGGCGGCGAGTTCGAGGCGCTACCGTTCGAACTGCTCGCCTGGCAAAAGTTCGTAATCGGATCGATCTTCGGATGGAAGCGGGCCGACACCGGTTATCGGCGCTTTCGCTTGGTCTATATCGAGACCGGCAAGGGTTCGGGAAAGTCTCCGCTAGTCGCCGGAATCGGTCTCTACGGGCTGACCGCCGACGATGAGCCGCGCGCGGAGGTGTACGCGGCGGCGGTGAAGAAAGATCAGGCGAAAGTGCTGTTTCGCGATGCCGAGGCGATGGTGCAAATGTCCGAGGATCTCGCGCAAGTCGTGCGAGTCTGGGGCGGCGGTGATCCGCATAACCTCACCTATGAGGGCTCATTCTTCAAACCGATCAGCTCAGAGGATCGGGGCAAGGGGCAGAGCGGGCCGCGCCCGCATATCGGGATCATCGATGAGGTGCACGAGCACCCTACCGATACGATGATCGAGATGATGCGCGCGGGCCGCAAGAATCGCCGGCAACCGCTCACCGTGATGATCACGAACAGCGGGAACAATCGCGGCTCCCCGTGCTGGGCGTATCACGACTACGCCGCGAAGATCTGCGCCGGCGAGCTCGTGGACGATACGTTTTTCGGCTACGTCTGCGCGCTCGATGAGGGCGAGGATCCTTTCGAAGACGAAACGTGCTGGATCAAGGCGAATCCGAGTCTACCGGCGATCCCTGGTATGGAGTACCTGCGCGAGCAGGTGCACACGGCGAAGGGGCTACCGAGTACCGAATCGAAGGTGCGGCGCTTGAATTTCTGCGAGTGGGTCGAGGGCGCGAATCCCCTATTCTCCAAAGAGGTATGGCTCTCGACGCTGCACGATCTGCACTTGCCCGACTATGAGGGTCGCGAGTGCATCGCGGCGCTCGACTTGTCGAGCTCGCGCGACTTGACTGCGCTCGCGCTCGGCTTCCCTGGCGTTAACGACAGCGGCGAGAAGACGCTCGATGCGTTCGTCTTCTACTGGACACCGAAGGACACGCTAGACGAGCGCGCGAAAACAGACGGCGCGCCGTATCCGCTCTGGGTGCGCGAGGGATACCTAAACGCGGTGCCGGGCAAGGCGATCGATTATTCCTGGGTGGTCTCGGCGATGTTCGACATGCGCGAATCGCACGAATTCACGCGCCTATATTTCGATCGCTTCAATATGAAATGGCTGCGGAAGTCGCTCGACGATGAGGGATTCGAGTATCGCGAGAAGGAGACCGATCGCGGCTCTGCGCTGCTGCTCGTCGAGCATGGTCAAGGCTTCCGCGATATGGGACCGGCGATCCGCGAGTTCGAAAAATTCGTCTTGAACGGCTGCATTCGCATCCAGCGCAATCCGGTCACGACGATGTGCGCCGCGAATACCGCGATCGACGTCGATCCGACCGAGGCGAAGAAGTTCGCCAAGAACAGATCGAACGGCCGGATCGATGGCATGGTCGCGCTCGCCATGCTGGCGGGCGCCGCGGCGAGCTATGAGCCGCCGAAGCCGCGCCGCAACATCTACGACGAGATCGATCTCGCAAGTGCTTGAGTTTCTCGCGCGCTTGTTCAAGCGCGCATCTCAGTCAGCGCACCCGCGAGATCCGGTGCTCGCGGCATGGTGGGCGGGCGCCGCGGGCGGCGCGGCGAACGTCACGCCAGAGTCGGCTATGCGCGCCAGCGCGGTCAATGCGTGCGTGCGGATTCTGTCCGAGAGCGTCGCCTCGCTACCGTGCTCGCTCTACCGGCGGTTGCCGAACGGCGGCAAGGAGATCGCGAGCAACGATCCTCGGCACCGGATCGTTCATGCCGCGCCGAACGGCTATCAGACGCCTTTCGACTGGAAGGCTCAAACCGTGCGGCACATGGCGTTGCGCGGCGTCGCCTACTCACGGCAGGTCTACCGCGGCGGGCGCGTGGTCGCGCTCGTGCCGTTGCATCCCGACTACATGCGCGGGGAGATCCTGTCGTCTGGGCTGGTCGGGTACAAACTGCAGGAGCCGACGGGCGGCACGCGCACATTCACAGCAGACGAGATCCTGCGGGTCACATACGCCACCGACACCGGGATTCAACCGATATCGCCGATCCGCGCGCAAGCGGAAACGGTGGCCGAGGTGCAGCTCGCGCAAGAGTACGTGGCGAGCTGGTTCCGCAACGGCGGTCGGCCTCCGGGCTGGATCGAAATGCCGGTTGCATTCGACACCGATGCAGGCCGGAAGCGATTTCAAGACTCGTGGCGAAGGCAGTTCACAGGCGATCGCGCGCAGAGCACACCGATCCTTGAGGACGGCGCGAAGTATCACGACGTCGGCGTAACGAACCAAGACGCGCAACTGCTCGAGCTTAGGCGCTTCGGCGTGCAGGAGATCGCGCGGATCTTCGGTGTGCCGCTCGTGCTGCTACAGGAAAACGCAACGAGTACTTGGGGCTCGGGCGTCGAGCAATTCATGCTCGCGTTCGTCATGCACACGTTGCGGCCGTGGCTGATTCGAGTCGAGCAATCGCTCTCGCGCGATCTGCTGACCGAGAGCGAGCAGGAATCGCACTTTTTCGAGTTCAACGTCGCCGCGCTGCTGCGCGGCGACCTGAAGTCGCAATACCAGGCATTCATCCAGGCGCGCACCGGCGCATTTATGACGGTCAACGAGGTGCGCGAGAAGCTCAACATGAATCCGATCGAGGGCGGCGACGATATCGCGCTGCCGCTCAACAGCAATTCTACGGGTGCTGCGAGTGCCGCGCCGGCCGACGGCGCGAGCGATAACTCGGGCGATCCGCCAACAGGGGACGCGCTAGACGATGCCGGCACAGGTAATTGATCTCGAGCGCCGCACGGTCCTAGCGACCGACTTGCGCGCCGAGGACGGCGAGGGCGGCGCGCCGCTCATCACCGGACACGCCGCGGTGTTCTCGCAGCTCTCCGAGGATCTCGGGGGCTTCCGCGAGCAGATCGCGCCGGGCGCATTCGCGAGCGCGCTCGAGCGCAAAGACGACGTGCGCGCGCTGTGGAATCACGATCCGAATTTCGTGCTAGGGCGCTCGCGCGCGGGCACGCTCGAGATGCGCGAGGACGCGACCGGGCTCGCCGTGCGCATCGCGGCGCCGGCGACGCAGACGATCCGCGATCTGGTGATGGAGCCGATCCGGCGCGGCGACGTGTCGCAAATGTCGTTCGCGTTCTCGGTGCGGCCGGACGGTGACCAGTGGGCCGAGGACGACGACGGCACGATCGTGCGCACGATCCGCGATGTGCGCCTATACGACGTGTCGCCGGTCACCTTCGCGGCGTATCCGCAAACCGATGTGAGCGTAGCGCAGCGGTCCCTAGCGACCGCGATCAAGGCGCTCCGCTCGGCAAAGAATCCGAGACGACTGGACATCGCGCGCCGTCGGCTCGATCTGGCTGCGCTGCTGTAGGCGCAGCACTCACGCAACCGCCCAACGGCGGCAATCCTGGACGGGACCTAAATGCTACTCAAACGACGTAACGAACTGAACGAAGAGCGCAACCGCTCGATCGCTCAGGCGCGTGAGCTGATCGAGCGCGCCGAGACCGACGGTCGGGACATGACCGAGGACGAGCAACGGCAGTATGACGAGCACTTTTCCGCAGCCGACAAGGCACGCACGCGGATCGAGGCGCTGACCAAGCAGATCGAAGCCGAGCGCGCGCTCGCGGATCTCGAGATCGACGACGACGACGATCCGGAGCGCGAGACGCGCGGCACGCGCGGCACGCAGGGCGGCACCGGCACGGCCTCGCGCGAGTACCGCGAAGCCTTCTCGCGACTCCTCACGCACGGCGCACGCGCGCTCAACGGCGACCAGTGGCGCGCGCTCGAGGCAGGCACCGGTTCCGAGGGTGGATTCCTGATCGCGCCGATGCAGGTGATGGATGCGCTGATCAAGGCGAAGGACAATCTCACCTTTATGCGTCGGCTCGGCACTGTCGAGACGGTCAGCAATGGGACCGAGCTTGGCGCGCCGTCGCTCGATGCGGATCCGGATGACGCGGACTGGACGTCCGAGCTAGGCACCGGTAGCGAAGACTCGACGATGCGATTCGGGCGCCGCGAGTGGCACCCGCATCCGCTCGCCAAGCGGATCAAGGTCTCGCGCAAGCTACTCCGCGCGAGCACGCGCGCCGAGGCGATCGTCCTACAGCGGCTGGCGTATAAGTTCGCCGTGACCGAGGAGAATTCGTTCATGAACGGCGACGGCGCCGGCAAGCCGCTCGGCGTGTTCGTGGCGAACAGCTCGGGGATCTCGACGTCGCGCGATATCTCGACGGGCAACACTTCGAGCGCGCTGACGATGAACGGCTTGCTCAATGCCAAGTACGCCTGCAAGAGCGGCTACCACACCGGCGCGTCGTGGATCTTCCACCGCGACGCGGTGAACAAGATCGCGCAACTGCGCAGCGATAGCGGCGCGGGCGCCGGGACCGGTGACTACCTCTGGCAACCGAGTAAGGTTGTCGGCGAGCCCGATACCCTGATGGGCCATCCGGTCTACATGTCCGAGTACGCGCCGAGCACGTTCACGACCGGTCTCTATGTCGGGATCTTCGGCGACTTCTCCCACTACTGGATCGCAGATGCGATGAACGTCGAGATCCAGCGGCTGGAAGAGCTCTACGCCGAGACCAATCAGATCGGATTCATCGCGCGCGAGGAAACCGACGGCATGCCGGTGCTCGAGGAAGCTTTCGCGCGCGTCACGCTCGCGTAATCGCGCAACTGAGCGGGCCGCGCGCGCCGCGCGCGCCGGTCCGCGGGGGATCTGAGAATGCGATTGAAGATGCTACGCACGGCGGCCGGTCCTAGCGGAACGTGGCTCGCCGGCAAGACTTACGCCGTGGCCGACGAGATGGCAAAGGCGCTCGTCAAATCGGGCTCGGCCGAGGCGCTCGGCGCTCCGGCCGAAGTCGAGAAGGTTGAAACCGCCGCGCGCAAGCCGGCCGAGAATGCCG
>JAGRHX010001459.1 GCA_020444775.1 Gammaproteobacteria bacterium | reverse complement strand
CGTAGTCCAGCCGATCGGATTGCAGCAGCACGCTGGTGGGCACCGCCCGCAGCTTGCGATAGGCGTCGGTGGTCTCGAGCCTCGGCAGCTGCCGCGCGTAGACCTCGAAGTGGGTCAGACTGTAATCCAGCTGCCCGGGCAACCCGGAATACTGATCGCCGCCCTCGAGCACCAGGAACGGCGTCTGGGTGACCTCCTCCAGTATCTGATAGGCCCGATCGGCCACGAACACATCCTGCTGGTCTTCGTGGACCACCTGACCGAAGGCATTCAAGAAGGTGCGTCCGTCATCGGCGAGGTCCTCGAAGTACACCACCACCTCGCCCTGCTGCATGTCCCTGAACCGCCCGGGCTGCAGACCGGCGATCGGCGTCTGCTCGTAGGCGCGCCGCATCAGATCCTCCTGCAGATTGACGACGATCGGCGCGTAGTGCAGCGTCACCGCGCCGACCAGCAGCGCGAACAACAGCGCCAGGCTCAGCAGCCCCTGCACGATCCGCGTCGTGCCGATACCGCCGGCCAACATCGCGATGACCTCGCTGTCGCGATACAGGCGCCCCAGCGCCAGCAGACAAGCCAGATACAGGGTCAGCGGCAGCAGCAGCGGCAGATTCTCCACCACCTTGAGCGTGGTCAGCTCGACCAACACCTCGGCAGGCACGCTACCGACCGATGCCTGCCCCAGATAGCGACCGAAGCGGTGACCCACGTACACCACCAGCAACACCACGAGGACGCCCAGACAGCTGCGCAGCACCTCCTTGAGCAGGTATCGCAAGATGATCACGACGAGCCACTTCACCTCGAGACGATGATTGAATACCGGTAGTTGGAGACCGGTAATCGAAGACCGGTAATTGACGACCGGGGCCTGAGACCAGACCACCGGGCCGGCACCGATCCGGCCGCACAGTGTAGCCGCATTTGCCCGATGCACGCCGGCCGCCGGCGGCCGACCGTCCGTGTGGCGGCGAAAAAGCCGCGCCCGGATGCTATCTTTGCCCGAAGCGTCCACACGACGTGGCGGACGCAGCGCCGCGTGCAGCTCGTGCGGAGCGCGACGACCTGGAACTGGCGACCTGGAACTGGCGACCGAGAACTGGCGACCGAGAACTGGCGACAAAGCGCTGATGTCCGATGAGCAGCCGGCCCACGGGCAGTCGATACGGACGCATCAGCAAAGGCATCACAGGGGTGACCGTGAACTTCAATCTCAGCACTGGCGATGCCAGCGCGCAGCGAAGCGGCTGCGTGGTGGTGGGCGTACACAAGGGCGGCCGGCTCAGCGGCGCCAGCGAGCAACTGGACAAGGCCTGCGAAGGTGCGCTTGCGCGCATCATCAAACGCGCCGGCTTCGATGGCGAGGTCGGACACGCGCTGATGCTGACCGGCATCGAGGCGCTGACCCCGGATCGCGTGCTGCTGATCGGCACCGGTCGAGCCAGCACCCTGGATGCCGCCGGCTTTCGCAAGCTGGCGCGCCGCGCCGCGCAGGAGCTGGTCAACTCGGGCGCGCGCGACGCGGTCAGCTATCTCGCGCAGCTCGAGGTGAAGGACCAGGACTGCGAGTTCTGCGTGCGTGAGTCGGTCATCGCCCTGGCCACGGCGGCGTATAGATTCGACGCATTGAAGAACGACGCCAGCAAGCGCGATCCGGTCGCGTTGAAGAAGCTCGGGGTGGCCTACCCCGACGGCGCACGGCGTGTGGCCCAGGAGGCCCTGGCGCAGGCCCAGGCGCTGGCGGATGCCCTGAATCTGTGCTGCGATCTGGCCAATCTGCCCGGCAACATCTGCACCCCCAGCTATCTGGCCGACCGCGCCCGACAGCTCGGTCGCAAGCACGACAAGCTCAACGTCAACGTCAAGGGCGAGCCGGAGATGAAGCGCATGGGGATGGGCGCGCTGCTCAGCGTCGCGCGCGGCAGTCGCCAACCGCCCCGGCTCATCACCATGCAGTACCAGGGCGCGGCCAAGAACGTCAAACCCATCGTGCTCATCGGCAAGGGCGTGACCTTCGA
>JAGRHX010001458.1 GCA_020444775.1 Gammaproteobacteria bacterium | reverse complement strand
CCGGCGGCAGCGGCCGCCAGCAGCGTGGCACCCACGGGCCGGGGCATCGAGCCGATACCCGAGGTCGATTTCAGTCGCTACGGTGAGGTGGTCAGCGAGCCGCTCAGCCGGATCAAGCGGATCTCGGGCGCCTTCCTGCACCGCTCCTGGCTGAACGTGCCACATGTCACCCACCACGACGAAGCCGACATCACCGAGCTGGAGGCGTTCCGCCAGTCGTTGCGGGAGGAGGCCACGCAACGCGACGTGAAGGTCACCTTGCTGTTCTTCCTGATGAAGGCGCTGGTCCGCTGCCTGCGCCAGTTTCCGACCTTCAATGCATCGCTCAGTGCCGATGGCCAGAGCCTCATCCTCAAGCGCTACTTCCACATCGGTATCGCCGTGGACACACCCAACGGTCTGATCGTGCCGGTGGTCCGCGACGTGGACAAGAAGGGCATCTTCGAGCTTGCCGCCGAAATCGGCGAGATAAGCGCGCGGGCGCGCGAAGGCAAGCTCAAGCCGGACGAGCTGCAAGGCGGCTGCATGACCATCTCCTCCCTCGGCGGTATCGGTGGCACGGCCTTCACGCCGATCGTGAATGCCCCCGAGGTCGCGATCCTGGGCGTGGCCAGGGCACGGATGGCGCCGGTCTGGAACGGCAACAGTTTCGACCCGCGTCTGATGCTGCCATTGGACCTGTCCTATGATCACCGCGTCATCGACGGTGCCGAGGCCGCGCGTTTCCTCGCCTACCATGCGTCGTTGCTGAACGACATCCGCAAGCTGCTGTTATAGCCCTGTGAGGTTGCGGTCGAGCGTAGCAGCCCGTGCCCATGCCGGCGTGATACGCGCCCGGCGTCGCCCCAATGCCAGGGAAATGCCGATGAACCGGCGTTTCCCCCAAGTTCGGTCAGATCCGGCGGAGTAGACATGCCAACGACAATGGAGATTGCGGTACCGGACATCGGCGACTTCAGCGAGGTCGAGGTCATCGAGGTCCTGGTCGCCGCGGGCGATCGGATCGAGCCGGAGCAACCACTGATGACACTGGAGAGCGACAAGGCCAGCATGGACATCCCGGCACCACGGGCCGGTGTGGTGCGCACGGTCCGTGTCGCGGTCGGTGACCGGGTCAGCGAAGGTGACGTGATCGTCGAGCTGGAGACTGAGGACGAGGAGGATGCGTCCAAGCGGGCATCGGAACGCCCCGCGCCCGTGGACGCTACGTCCGAGGCAACCGGAGCCAGCGATGATGAGACCGTGACGGCGGATGTCGATGAAGAGGATGCCGGGGAGACGGATCGCGACGCGGCGTACTTCGACGTCGGTGAACACGACGAGACTGAGGTCGCGTCCGCCAGCCCCACTCAGGTGGATGGCGGCGAGCGTGGCGAACGCGTCGATCTGGTCGTGATTGGCGCCGGCCCCGGTGGCTATACCGCGGCCTTCAGGGCCGCCGATCTGGGCCTCAAGACGGTCTTGATCGATCGTCGCACCACGCTCGGCGGGGTCTGTCTGAATGTCGGCTGTATTCCGTCCAAGGCGCTGTTGCATACCGCTGAGGTGATCACCGCCACCCGCGAGATGCGCAGCCACGGACTGGACTTTGGTGAGCCGAGCATCGACCTGCAGAAGCTGGCCGGCTGGAAGGACGGCGTGGTCGGACAGCTGACCAAGGGGCTTGCGGGCCTGGCCCGGCAGCGTGGGGTCGAGGTCATCACCGGCGCGGCTCGATTCGAATCACCGCACGCGCTCGCGATCCAGACGGGTTCCGGCACGCAGCACCTGGCGTTCGAGCATGCCATCGTCGCGGTCGGTTCCGAGCCCGTGAGCCTGCCGGGCTTTCCGAACGACGACGAACGGCTCTGGGATTCGACCGACGCGTTGAAGCTGGGCAGCGTGCCGCGCAGCCTGCTGGTGATCGGCGGCGGCAT
>JAGRHX010001457.1 GCA_020444775.1 Gammaproteobacteria bacterium | reverse complement strand
GGCAACACCAATGCGCCGACCATCATGATCGGCGAGAAGGGCGCGGCCATGATCATCGAGGACGCGAAGCGCGGCCCGGCCAGCCCGTGACACCAGCGCGTCCATGGCGAGTCGATACCTATGCTTCGTCGGCCGGATTGCGAGAGCGCCCGCGGCCGCGACTGGCCGCCGCGCGGCAACCGCTCTACCGTGATCCCTGGAAGCGTGTAGGGTGGGGACGGCCCCTGCGGGTCGTGAACTGCCGAGGCCAAGCCCCACCTCGCGAACGGATCCAGTCAATGGATAACCAGCAACTGAATCGATTTCACAACCTGCTCACCGAGAGGCGCAATGCGCTACTCGAGGTGCGCGACAGCGGCGAACAGGCTACCGGCGCCGTCGAGCTCGATCAGACGCGGGTCGGCCGGCTGTCACGTATGGATGCGCTGCAGGCGCAGGCGATGGCGGTGGAGACCGACCGCCGTCGTCGACTCGCTCTTCGTCAGATCGATGCTGCACTGCAGCGCATGAAGACCGGCGAGTACGGTGACTGCGTGCGGTGCGCGGAACCCATCGCGCACGCCCGGCTCGCCTTCGATCCGGCCGCGACGCTGTGCATCGATTGCGCAGGCAAGGCCGAGACGTGAGTCCGCGTGTGAGCCTTGCAACGGACGAGCGGTCGATCGCCGCCGGGCGACGATCGACACGGCGTCCGGCCTGGCTCGTGTGCCAGCTCTGCTCACACCGCATCACCGCGCTGTCGGCCGCCATCTCCTTCGACGGGGCGCACGAGCATCGTTTCACCAACCCGGCCGGTCTGACCTTCTTGATCATCTTGCAGCGACGCGCACCAGGATGCGTAGAGGAAGGCAACGGCAGCGAGTACTGGTCCTGGTTCCCCGGCTATACCTGGCGGGTGACGGCATGCGGCGGCTGCGGCCTGCATCTGGGCTGGCTGTTCGATTGCATCGGTCGACCGGGACAAGGCGAGCCGGAGCGCTTTCACGCCGTGATCGCCGAGCGCCTGCGTCTGGAATGAGCCGGCTCGGCGAGCGCGCCGATCGGCGTCACGCGGTCAGCGCCGATCGAAATCGGGCGCCGGCGCCGACCAGGCGGCCGAGACGGTGTCCTCGTCCATCCCCTTGCGTGGCACGTGCTCCGTTGCCGGCCGCGGATGGTTGGCCCAGTGTCCACTGGGATCGTCACCACGGCAGACCACCGAGTGCTGGTTCCAGCCGTTGAAGGCGCGCACGTCCGAGGACAGATAGCGTAGCGCCAGACCACAACGCCGCCGCTTCGAGCGGTTCACTTCCGAGCCGTGCAGGATCCAATCGCTGTGTAGGGATATCTGCCCGGCGCGCAACGCCAACGTGACCGGCGGCTCACCGTAGCGCTCGGGGCTGTCCACGGTTTGATCCAGCACGTTCTGCTCGGTCTCGTCGCTGGATCGGAACGGCAGCTGCGCATGCAGGTGCGAGCCTGGGATGACCTGCATCGCGGCATTCTCCTCGTCGACATCGTCAATGGCCAGCCAGGCGGTCACCACCTTGCTCGGCGACAGCGGCCAGTACGAGGCATCTTGATGCCAGCTCACACGCTTGCCGTCGCCGGGCAGCTTGGC
>JAGRHX010000122.1 GCA_020444775.1 Gammaproteobacteria bacterium | reverse complement strand
ACTGTTCCTGCTCTACGTGCTGTTGATCGTGGCCGTGGTTCAATGGCTGGGGCATGCGCGCGCGACCAGCTGGGACGAGACTTTGTGGGTGGTCATCCATCCGATCAATGGCGATGGCAGCGAGCGCAGCGCAGCCTGGATCCACTCGCTGAGCGTCAGCCAGTTCGAACCAATCGCGCGTTTCATGAGTGAGCAGGGACATGGGTACGGCCTGGCGATCGACCAGCCGATGCAGATCGTGCTGGGGTCCGAGGTCACCGAGCAGCCACCAGCACCGCCGACCAGTGGCAACCCCTTTGCCGTGATGCTATGGAGCCTGAAGCTGCGCTACTGGACCTGGCGGGTGGACCGCGGTGAACAGCCGCCGCCGGCCGACATCGAGGTCTATGTCCGCTATTTCGACCCCGAGCAGCATGGCGTGCTCGGACACTCGCTGGGACTACGCAAGGGGCGAATAGGCGTGGTCAACGCCTTTGCCAGCGCCGACCATCGTGGCAGCAACCAGGTGGTCATCGCCCACGAGATGCTGCATACCCTGGGTGCAAGCGACAAGTACGACCCGCGCAGCAACCAGCCGCTGTTTCCGAGCGGCTACGCCGATCCCGGGGCACAACCGACCTTCCCGCAGGCGCTCGCCGAGCTGATGGGCGGCCGCATACCGTTGTCGCCCTACGAATCGGTGATGCCGAGGTCGCTGGCCCAGGTGGTGATAGGCCAGGACACGGCCCGCGAGATCCGCTGGCTGCGCTGAGGGTCAGCGGACTCGCGACTCGTCTGGCCGGTGGTCCGGCGCCGCGCGCGCTGCTTATCGTGCCGATGTCAGCCAGACCGCGAGCGGCTCGAGATCGGTCGCGCGCACCTCATGCATGGGTTTGCCGATCTTGACGCTCTGTCGCGGCGCGCCGGGCATCATCAGGGCGACCACCGTCTCCAGATCCGGGCACCCGGCCTCGTGACAACGCAGCTCAGTCACCATCACCGTAGTCTGTGCCGGAAGCTGCCATCGCTCACTCACCAGCGCCTTGATGCGCTGCGTGTGCCGGCCATCCGACACCGGTCGCAGACCCAGTGGATCATCGAATTCATCTTCCATCATCGGTCCCGCTCAGCACAGCGCATCGACAAAGCACACCGCGATCTCACCGGCGCGGCTGCCCGCGACCAGCGCATCACCCTGCGGCGCCCAGGCCAGCGCGCTGACCGCAGCGCCTTCCCCCGGTCGAACCATGATGGCGGTCTCACGCTCGATCGAGCCGGCCAGCACCGTGCCGTCGCTGTAACCACCGGCGACCACGTGCTCGCTGGGGTGTGCCGCAACCTGATGCACCACGCCCTCGTGCACATAGCCGAATTCTCCGGGCGGGCGGGCCGACGGCCCTTCCGCGCCAAAGCTCCAGGTCGTGACGGTGTCGGCGCCGCTCACCGCCAGACATCGACCGTCAGCGGTCCAGCTCAGACTGCGGATCTTGGCCGGATAGCCACTCATTCGCATGCCTTTGGCCTGCGGCATACGCCAGCAGTGCAGCTCGTTCTCCTGCAAGGCACTGACCAGGAAGCGGCCGTCGGGGCTCCAGCGGACCCGGGTGTGCGAACCATGCCAGGCAAGCAGCTGGCGACGTTCGGGCAGGACGCTGGCGTCATCCAGCTCCCACACGGAAACGCCACCGTAGTGGGCGACCGCCAATGACCGCCCATCCGGTGAGAAGCAGACATCACTCACAGTGCTCGGGTGCTCGGCCAGTGAGCCCAGCAGCACGCCGCCGGCGTCCAGCACCCAGACCGATCGCCCGCTCGCGCAAGCCCGCAGGCCGGATGCCGGCGTCGCGGCCAGAGCGTTGATCCAGCGCTCGGAGCGGGTCTCGGGCAGGGCGAGCAGAGTCTCGACCTCGAGACCCGCGGCCAGGCTCAACAATCGACCGTCGTCGAAGCCGAGCAGCACGCTCGCGCCGTCCACGTCCGTCGTGCCACAGATTGGCAAGCCGCCCAGGGCCAGGGTTTCCAATGAGAGTGTGGATGCCGACTGCAGCGGCATCGTCCCGACACTGCCGTCGCCAAAGCCGAAGAATACCTGCCGGCCAGCGGTGACCGTGACGAAGATCACGTCCGCCGGTCCCTGTAGGTGCCGCAACCGGACCTGTGGGGCGATGACCCGGGTCCCATGGTCGATCGTCGACGCGAGGCTCTCGCTCATGCCGCCACCGTGCAGGACAAAAAGTCCTTCTCGAGACTGCCCGGATCCAGATTGCGGCCGATGAGGACCAGACGGCTTTCGCGATGCTCGCTTTGCCAGGCCTGTCCCCAGGCACTGTCCATCACCATGTGCACGCCCTGGAACACATAGCGACGGTCCTGGCCGTGCAGATTCAGAATGCCCTTGGTGCGCAGCACATCGACACCGCGCTGCATGATGAAATCCTTGATCCACGCCGAGAATCGACGTGGCTCTATGGCCCTATCAGTGCGCAGCGAAACGCTGATGATGTCCTCGTCATGCTCGTGATCGTCGTCCTCGAGCAGCCCGGGCTCGATCTGCAGAATCCGCTGCAGGTCGAATGCGGACTGTTCGAGCACCGCTTCCAGCGCGAGCTCGCTGTTGACCGTCCGGTGGATACGCGCATAGGGGTTCAGTCGCTGTACCCGGCCCTGGACCGCATCCAGGGTCGCTGCGTCGACCAGATCCGTCTTGTTCAACAGGACGATATCGGCGAACGCGACCTGCTCCGCCGGCTCGTGCTCCGCCTCGACCTGGGCAAGAAAATGCCGCGAGTCGACAACGGTCACCACTGAATCCAGGCGCACCGAGGACTTGATGTCCTCGTCGACGAAGAAGGTCTGCACTACCGGCGCCGGGTCCGCGAGCCCGGTCGTCTCGATGATCAGACCATCGAAACCTTCCGCGCGCCGCATCAGAGTCGAGATTATCCGGATCAGATCGCCACGCACGGTGCAACAGATACATCCGTTGTTCATCTCGAAAATCTCTTCCTCGGCCCCGACCACCAGGTCGTTGTCGATACCGGCCTCCCCGAACTCGTTGACGATCACCGCATAACGCCGGCCGTGCTCCTGGGTCAGGATCCGATTCAAGAGAGTGGTCTTGCCGGCACCCAGATAGCCCGTTATCAAGGTCACCGGTACTCTGTCTGCTTCCATCGGTCGTTCCTCCAAACTGTCCCGGCACACCATCCCGGCGCGCCCGCCGCCCCGCGCGCGGCATCCCGTGCCCGGGCGATCGCGACCGGCACGCAGTCGGCGATCGCACTACCAGCCGTCAACCCATACGCTCAGAAGGGCATCATCTGCTCCGACAGGAACACCAGCGCCACACCGGCGATGGCGCCGCCGCCGACTCGAACCCAGGCCTGCTCGAGCGCCGAACGACGACAGAGCAGGCGGGCCGCCTGCATCGCGGCGACCGCGATCAGGTACTGAATCAAGGCGAAGCCGAGCAGATAGGCCACTATCGGCGAGGTTTCGGCACCGAACACGGCTTCTCCGTAGGCGAAACCGTGAAAGACACCGGCGACCACGAACAGTGCCGCCACCGGCATGACGGCGGTCGATTCGCGCAGCACCAGCAACACCCCGCTCAACAGCACCGAAGCGGCGATGATCAACTCCGCGCGCGGTAGATCCACCCCAAGAAGATGGATGCCGGTGCCCATCACCGTCGCCACGATGAAGAACATCGGCATCAGCCAGCGGCGTGCCAGCGGAATGCTCAGCAGGCCGACCGCGACCACGAATGCCAGATGATCCAGGCCGATGATCGGATGCCCGATACCGGACAGGAATCCCTGCATGAAGGTCTCCGGCGTAGCACCACCCATCGGATGGTGTGCCGCCGCGCCGGCGCTCCACACGCCGGCCACGACCGCCCCGCTCGCCACACAGACTCGCTTCACCATCTCCATCACATGCTTGTTCGACATCAACCCAGTCTCCTCGATTGCCGCCCGGCTACGCGTCGACTTCCAGCGCCGACCGTCGCTCCTCGGCAGCGGCCAAGTCCACGAATCAATAGGTGCGATAGGGCAGGAACTTGCCGCTCATCGTTATCACCACCCGGTCCCCCTTCGGATCCGCCTTGCGGGCGATATCCATCTCGAAGTCTATGGCGCTCATGATTCCGTCTCCAAATTCCTCTTCGATCAGCGCCTTGAAGGTGGTGCCGTAGACCTGCACGATCTCGTACAAGCGATAGACCAGGGCATCGGTGGGCACGGCCTGCTCCAGCGACCCGCGATAAGGCACGGTCATCAGCAGGGCGATCTCCTCGTCGCTGAAGTTCAGCCCCAACGCATTCCCGGCCGCCTCGGCCTGTGCCCGGGTCATCGACATCTGCCCCAGCAACGCGGCGGTGGTCCACTCCTTGGACTGCCCCACGGCCTCGGCAATAGAGGCCCATTTCACGCCGCTCAGGGTCTTGTGTGTGATGATCTTCTCGGTCAACGCTTTCCGACTCATCGCTCGCCTCTCCAGGTTCAAGTTCGCAACATTTCTTCGATCGCCGCGCGCGGCCTCCACATGCCGCGCGGCTCACGCGCGCATGGAGACACCGGTCGGGCCATCCGCCCCCATCGACTCGGCCGGCGCCGGTTCGCACGCCCGCGGTCGCACCACCGGCGGTGATTTCGGGTCATAACCGCTGGACGACAGCTCACGCTCGAAGTCCGCGGATCGATTCACCAGGAACTCGATCAGATGATTGCGCATCGGGTAGTAGTCCGGCTGCCGATGGACATCATGTCGCGTTCGCTCTCTGGGCAAGGTGTTCTGCACCACCTCGCAGATCCGCGCACCGGGTCCATTGGTCATCAGCACGATCTTGTCCGCGAGCAGGATCGCCTCGTCGATATCGTGGGTGATCATGAACACCGTCTGACTGGTGTGCTTGCAGATCGCGAGCAGCTCATCTTGCAGGCTGCCACGCGTCAACGCGTCGAGAGCACTGAAGGGCTCATCCAGCAACATGATCTGCGGCTCTATGGACATCGCACGCGCAATGCCTACACGCTGCTTCATCCCGCCTGAGAGCTGCGCCGGCTTCTTGTCCTCCGAACCGGTCAGGTGCACGAGATCGATATATTTCTGACAGTGCGCCTGTAGCTCGGCGCTACCCAGTCGCGGCCATCTCGACCGGACCGCGAAGGCGATGTTCGCCCGCACGTTCATCCACGGCAACAGGGCATGGCTCTGGAAAACCACCGCCCGGTTCAGCGATGGACCGGAGATCTCGCGGCCACCGACCAGCACCAGACCACCGCTCGGACGGGCCAGCCCCGCAAGAATGTTCAGCAGGGTCGTCTTGCCGCATCCCGAATGCCCGATAAGACAAACGAACTCACCGGGCTCTATGGAGAACCAGATGTCGCCGAAGATCTCCGTGCTGTCCTGACCGTCAGGCGTGGGGAAGCGCTGTTCCAGCCCCTGCACCTCGATGCGCGCTGCCTCGGATGCCTCGGCCTCCGGACTGCCGGCGGCGGCGACGCCGCTGTTCGAAATGCTCACGACTACTCCTGATAGGTGACGATTCGGGCCAGGTAGCCCAGTGCCAGATCGAGCACCATGCCAACCATACCGATGAAGAAGATTGCCGCGATCACGTTGGTGATCGACAGGTTGTTCCATTCGTTCCAGACGAAGTAGCCGACACCGGTGCCACCGACGAGCATCTCGGCGGCGACGATTACCAGCCAGGCGATACCGATGGATATCCGCATCCCGGTCAATATGGTCGGTGCCGCGGCCGGTAGGATGACCGCGAGCGCGGTTCGGATCCGGCCGACCTCCAAGGTTCTGGCCACGTTCAACCACTCCCGTCGTACCGAGGCGACACCGAATGCGGTGTTGATCAGCATCGGCCACACCGAACAGATGAAGATGACGAAGATCGACGACAGGGTCGAATCCTTGATCGTATAGAGGGCCAGGGGCATCCAGGCGAGCGGCGATACCGGCTTCATGATCTGGATGAAGGGGTCCAGCGCCCGATACACCAGCGGCGACATGCCTATGAGGAAGCCAAGCGGCACCGCCAGCATCACCGCCATGCCAAAGCCAATCATCACCCGGCCGATGGAGTAGGCGAGCTGGATCCCGATACCCTTGTCGTTGGGTCCGGCGTCGTAGAAGGGATTGCTCAGATGACTCCAGATCTGGGCACCGACCTCGAACGGCCCGGGCATCGCGGACTTGCCCTTCGCGGTCGCGCCGAGCAAGGCGGCGTAGGCGGGGTCTACGTCCTGTGCCTGATTCTCACCACCTTGGATGGCGAGCGCCCAGGCCGCGATGAACAGAGCGAAGATCACTGCGGACAGGACCATCGACCGGGTTCTCAAGCTGGCTCGGATTGACATGTCTCCTACTCTCTGGTCATGCCTTCGAAGCCGCAGGACGTCCCTGTCCTGCCGCACCGGGCAACGGCACGCGAACGTGCCCGGGCTGGCGCTAACGCTTTATCGCAAAGCTCTGCACGTACTCATCTGGCTTGTCCGGATCAAAGGTCTTGCCCATGATGCTGTACGCTGCATAGGTCTTCTCCGGGGGCGTCGCGTACGGTCCATCGAGCCCCATCTCCTTCATGAGCTTCTGCGCATCGGTCGCGAGATAGACCTCCTCGGCCACCTTCCGATAGTCCAGATCGCCCTTCACGTAACCCCAACGCTTCATCTGGGTCAGAATCCACACCGCCATCGAGTGCCAGGGGAACGGGTCGAAGTCGATCCGGTCAGGTTCCTTGCGGATGTTGCCCAGGCCGTCGGCAAAGGTGCCGACCAGAACCTGCTCGAGCACCGTGACGGGTTGATTCAGATAGTTCTTGGGCGCAATGGCCTTGGAGATCTCCTTGCGATTCGATTTGATGGATGCGTAGTTGGTCGCATCCATGATCGACTTCCACAGCGCCAGGAAGGTGTTCGGATTGGTCTCGATGAAGTCTCGACTCGCGGCAAACGCGCAGCAGGGGTGCTTCTCCCAGATGTCCTTGGTGAGCTTGTGGATGAAGCCCACGCCGTCGAACACCGCGCGCTGGTTGAACGGGTCGGGAGACAGATAGCCGTCGACATTGTCGGCACGCAGGTTGGCGACCATCTCGGGCGGTGGCAGCACGCGGATCTGGATGTCCTTGTCCGGGTCCAACCCATGCTCCGCGACGTAGTAGCGAAGCAGGAAGTTGTGCATCGAGTACTCGAAGGGCACCGCGAACTTGAAGCCCTTCCACATCTTTGGATCGTTCTTGTCCTTGTGCTTGTTGGCAAGCACGATCGCCTGGCCGTTGATGTTCTCCACTGCCGGCATGGTCCACGGCCTGGCCACGGACCCCGCGCCCAGCGAGATCGCCAGCGGCATCGGCGTCAGCATGTGCGCCGCGTCGTACTCGCCCGACAGGGACTTGTCACGGCTGACCGCCCAACCGGCGGTCTTGATGACCTCTACATCGAGCCCGTACTTCTTATAGAAGCCCAACGGATGGGCCATGATGATCGGCGTCGCGCAGGTGATGGGCACGAATCCAACCTTCAGATTGGTCTTCTCCAGTGGCCCCTTGGCGTCGACTATCGCCGCCTTGACCGCGTCCATGGGGAGGATGGAGGAGATTGCCGCGGCGGCCGTGCTCGCGCCTACCAGGCGCAGGAAGCTCCTGCGGTTCAGGTCGGTGCCGAAGATGCCCTTGACGATGGCGCTCTCGACCGAGCGCGCCATGGCGGCCTCCATGTCATCGGCCGTGGGCTCGCGGCTGGCGACGGCGCCGGCCTGGAGATCACGCATGACATCCAAGGTGCCGTTGCGCCTCGCGGCTTCGCGCACCGCGCCGCATCCGGGCTGTGGACATTGCGGGTCGAAACAGTTCGCCGGGCTGTGGGCCGGCTGGCTGCGGCCCGGATTGGACCTGCCGCCGGAGGCGTCTGAAGTACCGCCAGCGCCGGCCACGCCGTCTGACGTGGCATCGTCCTCGACGCAGAAGAATCTCGAGCCGGCGGCGCCGCTCAGCTCGGCCATCTTCATGTTGTGTTCGATGATCGAACGGTGCTGTCCGCATGGACAGCCGCTCCAGAGCAAGGCATCTGGATCGAAGGGATCGGCTAGAGCACCCATTTCCAGTCGTTCTCCGTGTTGCCGGCGAGCTGCGTGCGCCGCCGGCGGTGCGATTCGAGGCCCGCCGTTGGTCCCCAGTGACAGACCTGTCCGACCGACGTTGGCCGGCAGGTGGTTCACAGGCATTCCCATCCGCCGTTGGACGACAACGCCGAATCTGACTAGACAATCCGCTTTCAGGGCATGACGTTGCCGAACACAGGTTCAGGCCCGGCATCGCCGTCGCACCTCAAAGATCCTCCAGCAGGTCGGCGGCATCGGTGACGGCTCGAGCGATCTCCGCCAGCCGCTGCTCCTGACGCATCGCGCGTTCGCGCAGTAGCCGATATGCCTGGGCTTCGTCGATGCCGCGCTGGCGCATCACCACGCCCTTGGCACGCTCGATGATCTTGCGTTCCTCGAGTCGCCGCCGCGTGTCAATCAGCTCGGCGTGAGCGACCGACATCCGTGCAAAGTGGGCTCGCGCGGTGGCTATTGCGGTGCTCAGACGGCCACCGCTCACACCCACGACCACATAAGCATCTACACCGGCCTGAATCGCCGCCTCTATGCTGGATGCGGTGGCATCCTCGCTCAGCAGCACGATGGGTGTACGTTCGCCGGGGTCCAGCTCGGCAAGCACCTGCAACAGCAGCTCGTCCACCCGCTTACGCCGCACCACGACAGCATCGGGGCGCAGCGCGCCCTTGCCCTGCCCGCGCGCGCTATGAACGATCTCTCGCAGGCACTGATCTTGCGCTTGCACATAGAAGCCCTGCTCCTCGAGCAGCCGCCTGGTCGTGTCGAGTCGGCTCGAGTCCTCGTCGATCAGCAGCACCGCGAGCCCGGTAGGCATCACCAGCCTGAGCGGCGGGCTCTCGCGCTGGACACCGACTCGGGTCGGCCCCGAGGCAGCGGCCGCCACATCGAGCTTGCTCTCGCTCGCGCTAGCGCTGTCGGTCATGGTCGATTCGCTCCGGTCCGTTCGACACCCTCGAAGCAACATGCATACCAGCTTCTCGGGAGCGCTCGGGTGGCGGGTCGGATCGCCAGGAGGGCTCACGGCCTCTTCGCCCGGTGGACCAAGTCAGGGGTGGGGTTTCCGCGCGCGCCAGCGGCAATCCATATGCGTGGATTGTCGGGCCTTGCGACAAACGAACGGCCGCGATTTGGTGCGAAACGACACCAACGGCGGAATCACGCTGCACCGTCCTTGGGCAGACCTGCGAAGCGGTTGCGGTCCTTGCACCAGCTTCGTCCACCAGGTGCCGTCGAGCAGCACGGGATCGTCCTGCGAAGCAGCGTCTCGGCGGGGTGCTAACTGTGCTGGTCGCGCTCGACCTCGGCCACCAGCCGGGCGATCACACGACCGATCTCGCTGGCCGTCAGATCGTCCCGTTGCAGCGCCTCCCAGGCATCGGACGACACGCATCGTGGTGACGCCAGGCCATGGAACAGCTCGCGGGCGAAGCCGCCGGAGCTTGCCAGGGGAATCACCAGCGCGCCGCTACCGAGCGCCACCCGCGCCTCGTGCTCGGTGCCGGGACCGCCTTCGACACAGACGAAGACCTCGCCGACCCGCCCCAGCACCTCTCGTCTTTCGTGCATGTCACGACCGGCCGAAAGCGTCAGGCCATAATCCCAATGCCAGTCGGCGTCCTCCGGCAGC
>JAGRHX010000121.1 GCA_020444775.1 Gammaproteobacteria bacterium | reverse complement strand
GCCAGCCAGGCCTGCTCCACGCCCAGCCAGGGATTGACGAAGCCGACCACCGGGTCGAAGGCGAAGCGCCAGGCCAGCGCCGCAACCACGGTGATGATCGCATAGGGCACCAACATCGCCGAACGCAACGTACCGCGTAGCAACCATCCCTGCCCCAGCATGCGGTGCATGAGCAGCGCAATCGCCATACCCAGCATCAGCTCGACGCTCACCGAGCAGGCCGTGATCAGCGCGGTATTGCACAACGCCAGCCACCAAACGGAGGACCCGAGCACGCTCAGATAGTTGTCCAGACCGACGAACGCGCTGCGCTCGGGGAAACGCAGGTCATACGCGTACAGCGACAGCCCGACCGCATGCAGGATCGGATAGGCCGTGACCAGCAGCATGATCAGCACGGCCGGCGCACAGAGCAGCCACGCAAGCCGCTCGTGCCGCGCATCGGCGCCGTTCGCGCCATCGGCCGGTTTTGTATCGAGTCGACTCAAAGCAGACCTCGCGAGCTCAGGGCGCGGCGCAGAGCCTCGCGCAATCGATCGAGGTCGCGCTCAGGCTCGATACGATGCATCGGATGCAGGGTCCGCGCGATCGCGAGCGACACGTCGCTGTACAGCGGTGTGCGTGGACGCTGCACCGCATCGCGCAGGGTCTCGCGCAAGGTCGCCGCGAACGGCAGGGCCTGGACCACCTCGGGATCGTCATAGAGCGCGCTCGCGGTGGGTGGCAGACCGCCCTGGACCGCCGCCCGGCGTTGATTGTCCAGCGAGACCAGACAGGCCGCTGCGGCAAAGGCCAGGCGCGGATGACGCGTGAAGGCACCGACCCCGATATTGATTCCGCCCAGCGCCACCCGGCTGGGCCGCCTTGGGTCTACGGCCGGCCAGCGCGCCCAGCGCATCCGCGCGGCCACCTGCGGCGCGTTGCGTGCCGCGCTTGGCCAGACATAGGTGTAGTTGAGCATGAAGGCCGCCCTGCCGGCCTCGAAAGCCAGCCGCGACTGGTCCTCGCGGGCATTGGGCAGGTCCGACAGCGCGGCCTTGGACCGCCCCAGACGACGCATGAGCGCGAGCACTCGCAGGGTCGGCTCCGTCTGCAGAGCGAGCCGCTCACCCTCTGCGTCGAGCACGCTGCCACCCGCCGAGGCGAGCAGCGAGACGAAGAACACGGTGAAACCCTCGTAGCGCTCGCCCTGGGCGGCGATCGCCCCGCCCTCGCCGAGCGCCTCGGCGTGTTCGATCATCTCGTCCCAGGTGCGGGGCGGCGTCTGGACCCGATCGCTTCGATACCACAGTAGCTGGGTATTGGTGGTGAAGGGTGCCGCCCACAGACGACCGGCATGGCTTGCGCTCTCGACCGTCGCGGCCAGCCGCCCCGCGCTGACTGCGGCGGTCTCGTGCCGCGACCAGGCCAGGATCCAGCCGGCCTGCGCGAACTCAGCGGTCCAAATGACGTCCATGCCGATCAGATCGATATCCGGATCGGCCGCGGCCAGACGCCGGACCAGCTGCTCGCGCTGCTGCGACGCATCCGAAGGCAAGGCCCTGACCTCGATGCGGTAGTCGCCAGCCGAATCCGCCGAGCAGCGTCGCGCCGCCTCTACGAAGGCACCGGAGGGCTCGTCGAACACGTACCAGCCCAACGTCGGGATGGACGCTTCCGGCTCGCCGCATGCACAGAGCACGGCTGCGGCGAGCATTGACAGGGCTGCGCGCAGACGGTTCATGCGCCATATCTTGCGTGAGCTGCCCCGGCGCTGACAAATGCATCGGGCATCGCGACGCGCGCGAGTGCGTGGCGAAACGTGACGAACAGCGCTAATCCCGACCCTTCCACGCGAACAGCACGTGCCCGATGAGCTCTTGCGTTGCACACCCTGGCGCGGCGGCCGACAGTTTTGTAGCGTTTGATAAAAAATGCTGCTAGCGTGTCGGGCATCGAGATGCCGTGTAGCAACGAGCCGGTGCAAACGTGGAGGACACTGACATGGCGCGCCCACGTACATTCGATGCCGAGGCCGTGCTGGATGCTTCCATAGAGTGCTTCTGGCGGCATGGACTGCAGGCCACATCGATCCGTGATCTCAGCAACGCGACCGGCCTGAATCCACCCAGCCTCTACAACGCCTTCAACGACAAGCGCGGCCTGTTCGTCGAGGCCCTGGCGCGTTACGCGCAGCGCTCCATGCAGGCTCGTATCGAGTCGCTGGAAGCCATGGAATCACCGCTCGGGGCGATCCGCGCGTTCTTCGATGGTCTCATCAGCCGGTCACTGGCCGATCCCGACCGGCGCGGCTGCTTGATCGTCAACTCAGCGTTGGAGGTCGCACCGCACGATACGGCGCTAGGCGTGGTCATAGCGGGCTATCTGGCCGAGATCGAAGCATTCTTCCTGCGTTGTCTGCAGCGCGCGCAGTCGAACCCGGGCCTGCCGGCCACCCTCGATCCCGCCGATACCGCGCGCATGCTGCTCGGCCTGGTGCTGGGATTGCGGGTCGCCGCACGGACACGACCCGAGCGCGAGCTGCTGCAAGGCATGGTGCGACCGGCCCTGGCGCTGCTCGAGGCAGGTATTCAATCCCCGGCCAACCACCGCTCATGAATGCCCGCGTCATGCCCACAACACGTCCCACATACCCCTGCTCCATGCTTGGAGATGCGCCATGAACGAGCCGCGGAACGCCTCCACTGCAACCATCCCCGTACGCTGCTGTGTCTTCGATGCCTATGGCACGCTGTTCGATTTCGGCTCGGCGGCCGCTGACTGTCGTGATGTGCTCGGTGACGCGGTCGGGCCGCTGACGACGCTGTGGCGTGACAAGCAGCTGCAGTACACCTGGCTGCGCAGCCTGCAAGGCGCGCACGTGGACTTCTGGCAGGTCACCGGTGACGCGCTCGATTTCAGCCTCGAAACGCTGGGCATCGATAGCCCGGGTCTGCGCGAGCGGCTGATGGATCTGTACCGGACGCTGCGCTGCTTCTCCGAGGTGCCCGATGTGCTGCGTGAGCTGCGGGCGGCCGGCTTCGTCACCGCCATCCTGTCCAACGGCTCGCCGGCGATGCTCGAGGCGGCGGTGGCAGGCTCCAACCTGCAAGGCTTGCTGGACCACGTGCTCTCGGTCGAGCAGGTGGGTGTGTTCAAGACCGATCCGAGGGTCTACGAGCTCGCAGTAGACACGCTGGGCGTACCAGCATCAGCGATCGCCTTTCAATCCTCGAACGCCTGGGATGCGCACGCCGCGTCCGCGTTCGGCATGCGCGTCATCTGGTGCAACCGCTACGGCCAGCAACGCGAGCGTCTGCCGGGCAGTCCTGACCGGGAGATCCGCACGCTCGCGGAACTACCAGCCCTGCTCAGCCGCGCCTGAGCGCCGCGCGCAACATCATCCACGCACGACGCACGCCGCCTCGGACGCGTCGAGCCACGCGCCAATCACTCGAGCGAGGTCACATATGGCACGTATGGAAGACATCCCACAGCCCACCCGCGATGCGGTGCTGGCGCTGCAGCTCCCGCAGCTACCCGGTAGCCCCTGGGTCACGCCACCGCCGTTGCGTGACAGCCGCGTCGCCATCCTCACCAGCGCCGCGCTACATGGCCGCGAGGACCCGCCGTTCGAGGCCGGTAGCGCCGGGTTTCGAAGGCTGGATACATCGAGGCCCGCATCCGACCTGTTGATGACACATATCTCCATCAACTTCGACCGTACCGGCTTCCATCGCGATCCGAATGTCGCCTACCCCCTCGATCGGCTCCGCGAGCTGGCCGACGAAGGTCTGATCGGTTCGGTCGCGCCTACGAACTACTCGGTCATGGGCTCGACGGATCCGTTGACGATGGACTCGACCGCCGCCGCCCTGAGCGAGGCGTTGCGGGCCGAAGCGGTCGATGCGCTGCTACTGTGCCCGGTCTGACCCTTCTGCACGCGTGCCGTGAGCGCGCTTGCACACATGCTGGAGACGCATGGCATCGCCACCGTGGTCGTCGGGCTGGTGCGTCCTCACATGGAAGCCACCCGTCCACCGCGTGGCCTCTGGGTGCCCTTTCCCCTCGGCCGCCCTTTTGGAGAACCGGGCGACGCCGCCTTCCAGCGTTGCGTCTTGCTGGCCGCGCTGGATCTGCTCGAACGCAAGAACGGCCCGGTGCTGCTCGAGGATTTCAGCGAGGATGCACCGAGCATGCGCGAGAGCGGCGACTGGACGCCAGGCATCACGACCACCCCGCCGACCGCCGCGGGGCCCGGCGCGCCCGAGCACTGGCGTGCCGCGCTGCAGGCGGAGCTCGACACCGTGCTGCCGCACTGGCGGCGCGCGCAACAACGCTTCGGTCGCACCACGGTCGGGAATGCCGGGCTCGAGCCCGCTGACTGGGCACCATTCGCTGTGGGTTTTCTCGACGAGCCACTGCCGGGCAGCATCCGAGACGGTCTCTCGGCCGCCCTGCTGCTGCGCTATATCGCCGATGACATCAAGACGCTGTATTCGGAGGCGGTGCAGGCGGATGGTTCCGGGCCGAGCAGCAACGCCATCAACGATTGGTTCTGGAACCGAACGGTGGCCGGTGCACTGCTGCGCGCGCTGCGAACCGCGGCGCTGGCAAGTGAGGATCGCGGCTTCAACACGGTCGGCTCCCGGTTCATCGTTCCGGCCCCCTGGGTGAGCCCGACCCCAGGCGCCTGAGCAAGTAGCGCCGTGCCTGCCGGGATACGCGGCTTGCTTGGGCCGTCGTCGGCCTCGCCGCGTATCCCGGGTTCGTCAGGGCTTTTCAAAGACCGGCTCACCGAAGGACGCCCCGCGCAGGCCGCCCCGGTGGGTTGCGCCAGACGTCCGCTCCGGACCCGGTGTGGCCGGACGTTCCCGGTTCACCGACATCCCTTTCGCGTGACGATACCCCGGTCATGCGGCGTCGCTTGCGCGGCTGTGCTCCTTGTCGACCGCCTGCTCGGCCGCCGCGCGTATACCGCATCGGGTCAGGCCGATATCCCGCAACGTCGCGTCGTCGAGCGCACGCAAGGTATCCACCGTGCGCGCAATCGCGTGCTCTCGATACCACAGCCGCAGCACCGAACGCAGCTGCTGAGCCACCGTACGTGCCGATGCGCTCAGCGCCGCGCGTGCCGCCTGCCGCAGCGCACCCGCACTGAGCACGGCAACGCTGCCTTCACCGCTTTCGATCGTCTCCGCGGCGGGACCGACATGATTGCTGGACATGATTGACTCTCCTGTTCGGGCGGCCGACGAATGCCGGCACTTGCAATACCCGCTGCACAGTGTCGCGAGCGCGTGCGTCAGGACGACGTCGATACGGGAGGGCAATTGCTACAGTTGTAAACGGTGCCGGCTGCGGTCGCAGCCACGCGATCAGGTACCAGGCCCGGTCCGATGACCGACAAGGCGTCGTGTCAGTTGGGCCTCGTGTCAGCTGGGCCTCGCGTCAGCTGAGCCTCGTGTCAGCTGGGCTTCACGTCAGCTGGGCTTCACGCCACCGA
>JAGRHX010000120.1 GCA_020444775.1 Gammaproteobacteria bacterium | reverse complement strand
TGGTCCACGAGGTGGTCGCACCGGATCAGCTCGAGACCCAGGCGATGGCCCTGGCGAGCGAGCTCGCCAATGGTCCACAGGTGGCGATGCGCATGCTGAAGCGTTCGATCCTGCAGGCCGCGGAGCTGAGCTGGGAACAATCCCTGGACGAGATCGCGGCGAAGACGGCATTCTGCGACCATCATCCAGATGCCCGTGAAGGCGTGCTCGCCTTCAAGGAGAAGCGCGCGCCGCGCTTCAATGCCTGGCTGGAGGACTGAGCCGGGCGTCGCCACGCCGCCCGCTCGGCCGGGCTTATGCGGGGCCGGGCGGTTGCGATAGACTCGAAGACACTTCAGTGCGAGGTAGGGAGGGGACGACCGATGAGTGCGCAGTTGAAAGAATCGACGCTGCGGATCCGCAAGATCAAGCCGGATGTGGCGGCGGAGGTTACCGGTATCGATCTACGCGAGCCCGTGGACGAGACCACCCGACAGGCGTTGTACGACGCCCTGCTCGATAACGTCGCTCTGGTGATCCGGGATCAGAAATTCACACCGGCACAGTATCAGGCCGCGGCTGGCCTGTTCGGCGAGTTGATGGAGGACCAGAACCGTCGCTATCTGGTCGACGGCTTCCCGCTCATCAGCACCTTGTCGAATCGACACAAGGATAGCAAGGGCAATCAGGCCAAGACCGGCGCCAACGCCACCTGGCACACCGACCACACCAATCAGGAGTGTCCGCCGAAGTTCACCTGTCTGTATGGCGTGGAGGTGCCGGACAGCGGTGGCGGCACATCGGTGTGCAACACGCGAGCCGCTTATGAGGCGCTGCCCCAGACCCTGCGCAAACGCATCGATCCGATGCAGACCGCCAACACCCTGCTCAGCAGTGCCCGGGTTTCGATCGCCAATCCGGACATCGTGCAGGATCAACAGCAGGCGGGTATCCCACCGATGATCCATCCGTTGGTGCGCACGCATCCAGAGCGCGGCACGCGGGCCATCTGGTTCCACAAGGGCAAGACCGAGAACATCATCGGTATGAGCCCCGAGGCCTCGCAGGAATTTCTGGACGAGCTGCTCGAGCAGACCCTGAAGCCCGAGTTCATCTATGTCCACCCGTGGCGCGCGGGCGATATGCTGATCATCGACAACCGCTCAGCCCTGCACAAAGCAGGGCACGACTTCGACCACAGCCAACATCGCCTGCTCTATCGGGCCCTGGTTCGCGGCGATCGCCCGTTCTGATTGTCTTGACCGTGCGAACGGCGGTGTGGTGACCAACGCCGTGCCCGTCACTCGCGGGCGCGGCCGTCCACTGTGATCTGGCTGCGGACCAGCTCCTGGATACGCGCGTCGTCATAGCCGGCCTGACGCAGCACATCCACGCTGTGCTCACCCAGTCGTGCCGGTAGGGTGCGGATGTCGGCCGGCGTGCTCGAGAAGCGTACTCCGGGTCGGGTCATGCGAATACGCCCCTCGGTGGGGTGCTCGACGTGCTCGAACAGACCGACCGCGCTCAGGTGCGGGTCGTCGCCCAGATCATTCAACGGCGTCGAGCGGCCGTGCGGGATATCGGCCGCCTCCAGCGCCCGCAGCAAGGCGTCCGTGGACCAGCCGGCTACGCATTCGGCCACCATCTGATAGAGCTCGCCGATGCACTCGCTGCGGGTTCTGGGATCGTTGACCCGGGGGTCATCGAGCATCTCTGGACGTTCCATGAGCGAGAAGAACGACTTCCAGTGCCGGGTGTTGTAGGGCAGCACGCAGACGTAGCCGTCGGTGGTGGCATAGGGCCGCCGGTATTCGGCCATGGTCCGCTCGTAGCCAGCCGGACCGATGTGTGGTTCGAAGGTGTGGCCGGCGGAGTGCTCGACCAGATTGAAGCCCACCAGGGTCTCCAGCATCGGCACTTCCACCAGCTGCCCTTCGCCGCTGCGCTCGCGATGAAACAACGCCGCGAGGGTGGCGTGCACGGTGAACTGCGAGCCGATCTTGTCGCAGATCGAGGCATTCACGAAGCGCGGCACGCCGCTGCGGCCACCTTGCATGTCGGCCATGCCCGACATGCCCTGGATGATGTCGTCATAGGCGGGGCGGCGTGCATAGGGGCCATCCTGTCCGAATCCGACCAGGGCCACGTAGACAAGCCGTGGGTTGATCGCCTTGCAGTGCGCATAGCCCAGGCCGAGGCGCTCCATCGCCGCGGGTCGAACCGAGCAGACGAGCACGTCGCTCTGCTCGACCAGCTTCAGACAGGCCTCGCGTCCCGCGTCCTGCTTGAGGTCGAGGACGATGGAACGCTTGTTTCGATTCGCCATCAAGAAGAAGTGGCCCATGCCGGGATTGCGCAAGGGCGCGATACCGCGGGTGATGTCACCCTCGGGTGACTCGAGCTTGATGACGTCGGCGCCGTAGTCGCCCATGATCTGGGTCGCGTAGGGGCCGAAGCCGACGGTGGTCAAATCCAGGATCTTGATGCCGTCCAACGGCCCGGCCATACGCTTGCTCCTCATACTGTCATTGCACTCGATCTCGCCAGTCGAAGGCGTGGATGCGCTCAGTGATGGGCGTGCCCGTCCGGCCCGTGGGCATGGCCGTGCGCCAGCTCCTCTTCGGTCGGGGCGCGTACCTCGACGACCTCCAGATGGAACTGCAGGGTCTTGCCGGCCAGCGGATGATTCAGGTCCACGTCCAGCATCTTCGAGCCGACCTTGAGCACGGTGGCGACCCGCGGCCCCTGCGGAGTGTCGATCTGGGCGGGACCGCCCGGCTGCGGTCGCTTCGGCGCACGAACATGCTTCTTGGAGATGCGTAGCACCAGCCGTTCGTCGCGCAATCCGTAGCCCAGCTCAGGCGGCACTGTGACATCCACCAGCTCGCCCACCTTGCGCCCCTGTAGGGCGTCGTCGACGCCGCGGACAAGGCCACCCCGGCCGTACAGAACGGCGACCGGATCACCGGCGCGCGAGCTCCCGAGGACCTCGCCAGATTCGTTCTTCATCTCGTAGTGGAAGACCACCACCTGATTGCGCGCTACCTGCATGTGCGGGTTTCTCCCCAGTTGAGCCAACGAGTTGCTTCGATCCCTGAGCAACCCTGGACGCGAGATTGTAATGAATCGCCCGTCGGGTTGTACGTCAACGCGCGGCGCAGCTTCGAAAGCCGGCGAACACGTCACGTCTGGTGGCGCCGAAATAGTTGCGATAGAGCCCGCTCAGCATGCGGCTACGGGTCATCCAGGCGCCACCACGTAGCACCCGGGTGTTGCCGAACAGGGTCTGCGAGTATTCCTTGTACAGATCCGGGGTGAAGCCCGGGTAGGGGGTGAATACGTCCGCGCACCACTCCCAGACATTACCGAGCATCTGACGCAGGCCGAAGGCGCTGTCGCCGTCCGCCAGGGCGGCCACGTCGACGGTGCCCATCGCGCGGCCGTCCAGATTGGCCCTCGAGGGATCGAGCCGATCACCCCACGGGTAACGACGTTTACCGGACGCGAGCGCGTCGCCGGCGTGGTTCGGCTCGCCCAGGGCTGCGACCTCCCACTCCGCTTCCGTCGGCAGCCGCCGGCCCGCCCAACGACACCAGGCGTCGGCTTCGTACCAGCACACGTGCACCACCGGCTCATGTGGGGCGAGCGCCTCGGTTCGGTCGAAGCGACGCACACCGAAGCCGCCGGCGCCGTCGGCCTGCCAGTAGACGGGGTGACGGGCATCGACACTCTCGCGCCAGCGCCAGCCATCTTCGCACCACAGACGCGGGTCGCGATAGCCGCCGTCGCGGACGAAGGCCTCGAACTCGCTGTTGGTGACCGGTGCCCGCGCCATCGAGAAGCGCTCGACCTGTACCGGGTGACACCACTTCTCGTTGTCGAACAGGAACGGCGCGTCACCGGGGGCGCCGAGCAGGAAGCGGCCGCCTGGAATGGTGACGTCGCCGGCGAGCGGACCGGCGTGTCGATCCGCCGGAGGACCCGGGTCGCGCTCGCTGGCGAAGCTCGGTCGTGGATAGCCGTGGGTCTGACGGGTCCAGGTGAAGGCCTCGTCGTGCATGTCCTCGTGAAAGGTGGTGAACTGATACAGATAGCTGTCGGCGAGGCTCGCAAGCCCGCCGCTGGAGGTCGTATCGAGTCGCTCCAGAACGCCGTCCAGGACACGCTGCATATAGGCCAACGTGTCCTTCAGATCGGGCAGCGGCAGGTCCCAGCGCTGGTCGTGGTGGACTGCGATGGAGTCATAGAGGCGCTCGGCGCCGGGCTGCAGGGGCGGCTGCCGATAGCTACGCTGCAAGATGAAGTGCTCGTGGAACCAACCGACGTGGCCGATCTCCCAGAGCATGGGATTGACGATTGAGAGCTTGGGACCCATGAGCTGCGCCGGGCTCAGACCCTCGAGCAGCTCCAGCGTACGGTGGCGTGAATCACGCATCTGCGCCCCCAGCCAGTCGGTCGGCACCGCTTGTACGGGTGGGATGACGGACAGTACATTCGGGTCGATCATCGAGACGCCTGCTTCTTGATATCTGGAGGGCAAGGGGTTGCCGGGCAATTGCTTCGGCGAAAGAACCTGCGCGGCAGGTTCGAAGGCCCATCGCAGCCATGCACATCATACTCATAACGCCACACGGTCGACGCGGCACCGGTGGCAACCATACGACCGCGCTGCGCTGGGCGAGCCTGCTGCGCGAGCTGGGACATCGGGTCGACATCCAGGCCGAGTGGGACTGCGAGTCAGCACGGCCAGAGGCTCCGGTCTTTGATGTGATGGTCGCGATCCATGCCTTCAGAAGTGCGTCGTCGATACGTCGATTCAAGACCCGCTACCCACAACGGCCGTTGGTCCTGTTGTTGTCGGGGACCGATGTCTACGAGTTCCAGCACAGCGATCCGGAGCCGACCCTGCGCAGCATGCAGCTTGCCGACGCCCTGGTCGGCCTGCACTGGCGGGTGGCCGATGACATCCCGCGGCGCTTTCGTGACAAGCTGCAGGTGATCGTGCAGTCCGCGACGCCACTGAGCGGGCCACGACGCCCGGCGGTGCGGCATTTCGATGCGCTGGTCGTGGCGCACCTGCGCGCGGTCAAGGACCCGTTGCGTGCGGCCCATGCCGGCCGGCTCGCGCCTGTCGATTCGGCGCTTCGGGTGCTGCACCTCGGTCAGGTACTGGAGCCGACGCTCGCTGAGGCGGCGCGTGCCGAGATGCAGTCCAATCCTCGTTATCGCTGGCTGGGCGGTCGCACGCGTGGCGAGGTGCGGCGGCGGATGCGGCACGCCAGCCTGCTGGTCATAAGCTCGTTGGACGAGGGCGGCGCGAACGTGGTGAGCGAGGCGATCGTGGCCGGGCTGCCGATCCTTGCCTCGGACATTCCCGGCAATCGGGGCTTGCTGGGCGATGCACATCCCGGCTATTTCCCGGTCGGCGACGAGCAGGCGCTCGCGGCCCTGCTGCTACGCGCCGAACGTGAGCCGTGCTTTCTGGAAGACCTGCAACGCTCCACCGATGAGCTGCGTGCGCAGTTCAGCCCGGAATCCGAGCGGGATGCGTGGGCGTCGCTGCTGGAGCGGCTCAGCGAGCAGCGGTGCGGATCGTGATCGGCTCCAGCGCGTCCGAGGCGGGCAGCACCTCGCCGATCACCGAAGTGCGTGTATAGCCCAGCGCGCGTAGCGCCGCGATACAGTCAGCGGTCGTCTCCGCCGGTACGCCGACCAGCAGGCCGCCGTCGGTCTGTGGATCGAACAGCAGCGGATAGGCCGGATGCTCGACGGCCCGTTCCAGATTGCGTATCGCCCGACGCAGCCTCAGGTTCTGCGGCTGCAAGGAGCTGGTGATGCCAGCCGCCACCGCGTCGCTGGCGCCGGCCAGCAGTGGAATATGCGCCAGGTCGAGCCGCACGTCGACCTGCGACGCCTTGACCATCTCTACGAGGTGCCCGAGCAAGCCGAAGCCC
>JAGRHX010000119.1 GCA_020444775.1 Gammaproteobacteria bacterium | reverse complement strand
TCGGCGATGAAGGCCGCGACCGTCTCCGGACCCTCCGCGACGATGAGATCCTCGAGCGCCTGCGCGCAGCGACTGGCGAAGGCCTCCTCGCTCTCGCCCGGCTCGGCATTGCGATAATGATGCGGGCACATCGTGTGCAGGATGCCGGGCAGCGGCAGGTCGAACAGGGCGTGCATGTTCGGCAGCCCGGTCAGGCTGGCGGCGGTGCGGGTGGTGCCGTGGTAGCCACGCAGGCGGGAGATGATCTTCTTCTTCTCCGGTCGCCCGCGCGCGTTGTTGTAGTAGTGGACCAGCTTGACCGCGGTGTCGTTGGCCTCCGAGCCGGAGGATTGGAAGATCACCTTCGAGACGGTTGCCGGCGCCAGCTCGACCAGACGCTCGGCGAGCTCGATGATCGGCGTGTGGGTCTTGTAGTTGAACGTGTGGTAGTAGGGCAGCTCCAGCATCTGCTTGTAGGCGGCCTCGGCGAGGCGTTTCTCACTGAAGCCCAATGACGCGCACCACAGGCCTGCCATCGCCTCCAGATACCGATTGCCCTCATCGTCGTACACGTAGACACCGTCACCACGGCCGACCACCAGCGAGCCCGTGTTCTCGTGTTGCTGAAAGTCGGTGTGCGGGTGGATGTGGTAGCGGATGTCTCTAGCTGCGTTCGAGTTCGGCCGGCTGCTCATGGCAGTGTTCTCCAGATGAAGTTCGGGACGAAATACGGTACGAGTTGCGGTACCTGTCTTTACCGGCCGGCCCCGTGCATGGGCCACCCGGGGCCGGCTGCGACCTCTGCTCCAGCGTGACCGGCCTCAGGCCGAGGCGCGCAGATCCTCCGGCCGGTAGGTGGCACCGCGCGGCATCACGCCCTTGCGTGGTCCGTTGAGTGCCTTGTTGGCGAAATCGTAGTCGAGCGGGCGAGCCCCCGGGTGATTCAGCCACAGCCGCAGCAGCAGGCGTTTGCGCTGCGCGTCCTGGTGGTCCTCGAAGGCGGTGCGCGAATGCAGGATGACGTGGTTGTTCAGCCACTGTATGTCGCCCGGCTGGAAGCTCATGGACAGCTCCACGTCGCTGCGCACCGCGGTCCGTCCGACGCAATCCACTGCGGCCTGCTCCAGCTCGGTCAGCGGCGTGTCGGCCTTCACCGCGCCGCCCTCGATGGCCTTCTGGTTGAAGCGGCAGGCAAGATAGCCCTGATGCCAGCTGAACACCGGGATACGGTGGGTGACCTCGTCCGGAGCGCCGGTCGGGCCCTTGCCGTCGAGCTCGAAGTGGAAGCCACGATGCAGTGCCGGCAGGTATTCCGGATGCTGGTCGAGAATCTCGTTGTAGATCGTCATGGCGCTGCGGATGGTGCTGGCACCGCCGCTGCGGGCCGGACGGATGCAGAGCAGGGCGACCAGGTCGGTGATGTCACAGTGCGGTCTGAGCTCGGCCGAGGTCATGCTGCCTCGATGCTCGCTCTTGCTGTAGTCGAAGCCGAGGTCGGTAATCTCCTGAATCAGCTCGCCCTTGATGTTCTGTGATTGGGCGCTGCCGATGTGCGTGCCGATGCCCCAGTAGAGTCTGCGTAGATCCGCGTAGTCGTAACGCTCCACCGGAATGCCACGCATCAGGACGAAGCCCCGACCGTGTTCGAGCTCGTGCAGCATCTTCTGCAGCAGCGCCGACAGCGTCGGTAGCGGGAAGTCCTCACGGCGCACCGACTGCTCGCCGAGCCCACGTGCCTTGGACTGGCGCAGGGCATCGTCCAGCTCCTGGCGATGCACGTCGTCGAGCGGCCAGATCCACGAGCTGTCCTCGCGCAGATCGCGCCCGTACCAGGCACAGGGCTGGTTGACGCGCACCGGCGCCTCGGGGCTGCCGTTCAGTCTTCGGGAATCGGCGGACGACATGCTGTGCACTCTCCGGCTTGGGGTGACGACCGAGCCCGTGCGGGCGGTTGGACAAAGCCCCGGACAGGACCGATCATCGACCGCGCGTTCGGAGGCTTTGACTGATCGTTGGAGGATACCAGATTGGAACGTGCGACAACTCGTCTGAGAAGGCTGCTGAAGGAGAGGTCATTCGTCTACATGCCGGCCGTGTACGACCCCATGGGCGGTCGTCTGGTCGCGGCGTCGGGCTTCGACGTGGCCTATGTCGGGGGCTATGTGACCGGTGCCTCCAGAGCCGTCAGCGAGCCCTTGCTGACGATGACCGAGCAGGTGCAGACCGCCGAGGCGGTAGCCCGGGCCATCGAGCTGCCGGTGGTCTGTGACGCCGGTGCCGGGTTCGGCGAGCCGCTGCACGTGACCCGTACCGTGCGAGAGTTCATCAATGCCGGGGTGGCGGGCATCCACGTCGAGGACCAGCTCTATCCGAAGCGCGCCCACTATCACAAGTACGTGGCCCATGCGATTCCGGCCGAGGAGCTGGTCGACAAGATTCGCTGGGCGTGTCGCACCCGCGACGAGATCGACCCGGATTTCGTGGTCATCGCGCGCACCGACACCCTGCGCTTCGAAGGACTGGACGAAGCGGTGCGTCGTATCAATCTCTGTGCCGAGGTCGGTGCCGATGTCGGCATGCTGTTCCCGATGAACGACGACGACGCCGCCGCCGCGCCCCGGTGCTGCGACATCCCCCTGGTCTACGTGCAGAGTCGCGGCAACCGGGAAGGCCGTCCCATCTACAGCATGCGCCAGCTCGAGGATATGGGTTACGTTGCCTGTATCGACGCCCAGCTGGTGCTGTTGGTCGCGCTACATCACGCCCGCAAGGCCCTTGAGCAGATGCGCGATACGGGCAGCTATGCCGACATGAGCTTCGATGAGATGGTCCAGGCGCGGCAGTCCGTGGAGGATCTGATCGGCCTCGACACCTTCTATGCCATCGAAGAGCAGACGGTCGAGGACCGTAAGTGGGGCAAACGATGAACCTGCCGCTCAGTGCGCGTCGTTCGACCCTTCGGGGGGCAGCCAGCTCGTGTTGTCCTCGCCCACCCGACGCGGCGGGCGGGTCGGCGCGAGGCTGTCACCGTTGAGTCTGAAGCCGATGGCCGGCAGCCTGACGTGGGTGTCCTGCGCGCCAATCGGGGTGCTGTGCAGCAGGCCGCGAGCGTCGGGCTGTCCCTCCTCGATGAGCTGACTCATCGAGCGCACCCGGCTGACCGGAACCCCGAGCGCATTCAACCGTGCTTCCCAGTCAGCGGCCGGGCGGGTCGTGAAGACGCGCTCGAGCTCGACGCGCAGGCTGTCCTGATTGTTCCGTCGGGTCTCCCGATCGGCCCAGCGAGGGTCCGCTGCCCACTCCGGATGACCCAGGCCCTTGCACAGATCGACGAACTGCCGCTCGTTGTTGGCGGCGAGCATCACCAGCACGCCGTCCGCGGCCTCGAAGCAACCCGAGGAGGGTGACCGGCTCGCCGCCTCGTTGCCGAGCTTGGGCATGTCCTGGCCGGTGGTGGCGGTGCTCACCAGATTGTTGGCCATCAGCATGAGTGATGTATCGAGCATGGTGACGTCCACGCTCTGGCCTTCGCCGGTGCGATCGCGCTCGCGCAGCGCCGCCAGGA
>JAGRHX010001456.1 GCA_020444775.1 Gammaproteobacteria bacterium | reverse complement strand
CGCACCCTGGCCCTATCGCACCCTGACAGATTGTAGAGCCCGGCCGTGAGAGGCGCGGTGACACGGCGCCTGGCCATGCCGCGCCGACCGCGGGCGCCCACGGCCGCACACATCCATGCTCACAAGCTCAGACGATGAGCGCCAGGAAGTCACCCTCGGTGAGGATGCCGACCAGCTTGTCGCCGTCCAGCACCGGCAGACAGCCGATCTTGTGGGTCATCATCAGCGACGCCGCCTCACCCAGCTCCATGTCCGGCGCGACCGTCTGCGGTGAGTTGGTCATGACCTGTTTGACCGGGAAGGTCTGCAGCGCCTTGTCGTGGGCGTAGCGTCCAAGACCGGTCGACCAGGCAATGGTGCTGTAGAAGATATCCCGATGACTGACCACACCGCTCAGCTTGTCGTCGTCGTCCAGCACCACCACGTGGCGGAAACGGCCGATCTTCATCAACTCCTCGGCCATCGACAGCTGGTCGTTCTCGTGCAGGGTGCGCACGTCGCGGGTCATGACCTCGTGAACCTTCAGGTTCGAGGTCAGATGCGCTTTCTCGCCCCGGTCGCCGTCATCCGTGCCGCGCTGCTGCTCGCGCACCTCGGCCCGTTCCCGGCGTCGCGTCTCGAAATGCTCGGCAGCCCGTTCCAACGCCGCGTCGAGCTCGGCCTTCAGCCGGGCCACCTCCTGGGCCAACGACTCGTAGGAACGACAATCCTCAGTGATCGTCGGCGCCGCCCCGCTTCGGGTGAAGCCCGTGGCGCTTTGCACCGCGATCCTGGCAACGTACTTACCCGAGCCGTGCAGCCCGAGCTCGTCGATATCCAGACCCAGATTCACATCTTCGGACAATTTCGGGATCCTCCAAGCCAATCCGCCACAAAGCGGGCATCGCCGGACCGACCGCCGGTCCCGAGCCGCGCCGCTCGGCTCGAATGGCGTGCCTTACGCGCCGCCCTCACGGCTGCCTCTTCATGGCTGGTCGTGCATATCGGCGCAGATCCACATAGCCTGCCGCAATCGGCGCCTGACAACATGACCTTCGTCAAGCCGGACCGTAGAAATACCCACCAGCCCCGCCAGCGTCGGGGCCCCCGCGCTCACTCGTCGATGTCAATACCGCCGGGCACGCAGAAGCGCACGACCTGCTCGTGAAAGCTGGGAAACTCACGACAGGCATCGGGACGTAGCGGGTAGATACCGCACTCGAAGCGACCCGGCACCGGTTCTCGCACCCAGGGGCAGGCCCCGGACCATGGACGGCCGCTGCCGGGCTCGTACCAGAGCTGATCCGAGCGCGCGTGGTGCCTCTCGGAGCTACCGCGACATGCCTCGCGCGCCGTCCATTCGAGTATCGACCGCCCCGCCGCCCCGGCGCCCAGCCAACGCTGGTAATCGGCGGCGCTGGCCGGCAACGAGCCACCGGCCTGCACGCAGCAGCGGCCACACTGATTGCACACTACACCCAGATGGTCGAGAACCGTGGTCATTGGAACCTCGCAAGCAAAGCCTCGGAAGGCGGGGATCCTCGGAAGGTTGGGGATCACGATGACGGCCCTGCAACGGGCCGGGCCGCGGTCTGACGACCAGAGCCCATGGATCCGCGCCCGGCGCTTCAGCACAGCCTCCGCCACCCGAGCGGACCGCGCAACCGTGTGGCCCGGTGGTTACTGCGGGGATGTCCGCCGGGGGTGTCCGCCGGGGGTGTCCGAGCCTGGCCTTTCCCGACCGGCTGCGGCGCAGACCCGGGACGTGGCGGATCCCTGCAAAAGTTGACCCAGGTTATGTCGATAAAACGATCCCGTCACTGACGTTCGCAGCGGGGCACGGTAAGATCCGCCGCTTGGAATCCCAGCGCAGGAATCGTCGTGTCATCCCCCCAGCAACAGACAGACAGGGCGGCCAGCGAGCCCGAGCCGCACGCCACGATCAAGATAAGCTCCGCCACGGTGCGGTTCGTCGGCGATTCCGGCGACGGCATGCAGCTCGCCGGCACCCAG
>JAGRHX010001455.1 GCA_020444775.1 Gammaproteobacteria bacterium | reverse complement strand
CTCGAGGCGGTTGTGCGCCGGGCTGGGCCTGCGCGTGCTCTATCTGGACCAGACTCCGTATGGCAGTGCGCTCACCGATCGCGCCAACCAATTCATCCGCCAACGCTGCGCCGAGCTGCTGGCGTTTCGCCGCGCGAACGGCTTCGCCGAGCTGGGTCGCCTCTCTGGAAAGCTGCTGGGCGAGATCGTACCGCGTCGGCTCGGCGAGCTGTTCGAGAGCCCCGACCGGCTCAGCGATGACTGGCTGTTTCCGCGTCCGACGGAGGTCCGCCCTGCCTGGCTGCAGCTCGAACGGGACCTCGACCGGCCGGTCGCCCGGCTGCCGCTCGAGCCAGACCTGGCGCGAGACATGGCGCGCTATCTGGGCGACTGGCAACAAGGCGCGTTCCCACCACGCGGCCGGGCAGCGCGCGCCCTCTGGGACACGCTGGGCGATATCGACGGACTGCGTCCTGGCAATGCCGAGACGGTGCGTGAAGAGTCGGTGCAGCCCGCGGCGGGTATCACCAGCCTGGGTCATGCCGGTCTTCTGTTCGATGATGGCACGACGCGCGTGTTGATCGACCCATATCTACCGCCCCGCTCGTCGTGCTACCCGGCCAACCGTCAGCCGGCCTCGGTGACCAATGTTGGCCGACCCGACGCGGTTCTGATCACACACGGTCATGCCGATCACTTCGATCTCAACAGCCTGCTACGCTGCGGCGCCGATACGCCCATCGTGGTCCCATACGTGGCGCGTGAAACGGTGCTGGCCGCGGACATGGCTAGCCGATTGCGTGAGCTCGGCTTCCGCGCGGTTCATGTCATGGCGCCCGGTCAGCAGATCGTGTTGGGATCTGTTCGTGTGACGGCGCTGCCGTTCTACGGCGAACAGCCTGCTGAAGATGCGGTGCTGCATCCGGAAGTGCGCAACACGGGGCTGACCTACCTCGTCGAGATGCCAGCGCATCGGCTTCTGGCGCTCGCCGACACCGGGCGTGACCCCGCCGGGGATGTCAGGGACCTGGCGCGCTCGGTCGCCCTCGGCGGTCCGGTCGACACGGTATTCGGACCCTTTCGCGGCACTGGCATATATCCGGCTCAATATGTCGCCTCGGCGCTTGCCCGCAATCTGCCGTTCGTGCCCCGCTGGCTGTGGCAGACAGCGCAGAAGCAGATGTGCGACATCGAAGACCTGCTCGAGGTCGGTAGCCGATGCCGGGCGCGGCGCGTGGTGCCCTATGCCGCCGGCGGTGAGCCCTGCTATTGGATGCGTGGCGTGGGTCGCACGCCACACGTTTCGCGCGACGACGATCCGATGCAGCTCGAACCATTGGCGGAAGACGTCGTCAAGACCGCTGACCTACGGCGCCGCAACGCAAGCACACCGCTGGTCGTTCCGTTGCGGGCAGGTCAGCGTCTTGCTGTCGCTCAGCCTGCCTCGCCCCGTCCGGCGTAGCGAGTCTCGATCGCACGCTGGATCAGCGGTGCGGAGCGCTCACCCGAAAAGCCATGCCGGTGCAGACAGAAGAGCGCGACGTCCGCCACGACGGCGGGCAGCGGCCGGGTGAGCGAGTCTCGATTCTGTAGAATCGAGAGGCCGTCGTGAAGCAACGCGTTGGCCGCTGCGTAGCGCGGTACCGTTGTCGCCTCCGGCGTGTCTGCCACACCTGCCGATCGTAGCTCGGCCAGCGACAAGAACGCCGGTCCGCACCTAGCAGATGCCGGTGGCAGCTGCGCCCGAAGCGAATACCAGGCTTCTTTCGAAGCCCGTGCGTCCGCGCGATCGAATAGATCGGCGATCAGCGCGGTCACCAGGGCAGTGTCGGG
>JAGRHX010001454.1 GCA_020444775.1 Gammaproteobacteria bacterium | reverse complement strand
TGCAGGTCCTGGCCAGCGAGTTGGAGAGCGAGGCCCGGGTCCGGGTCATGAGCATAAATCCGGGCGCAACCCGCACGGCAATGCGCGCCTCGGCCTACCCGGCCGAGAACCCCAACACGCTCATCACCCCCGAGGAGCTGGTGCCGGCCTACCTGTACCTGCTCGGACCGGAGGGGCATGCGCTGCACGGGCAGGCCCTGAACGCACAATAACCGCCGTCAGATCGGCCGCTGGTCGAGTCCCCGCGTGAGTGAGAGTCCGAGTCTGGAGTCGTCAACCATGTCAATCCGGCTCGAACCGCTGATACGCGGCTGGCGCGGTCATCTGCTGCTGAGCCTGTACTGCGCACTGATATTCCTGCCTGGTCTGTCCAGCGTTCCGCCGCTGGACCGTGACGAATCACGCTACGTGCAGGCATCTCGACAGATGCTCGAGAGCGGCGATTTCGTCCGGATCCGCTTCCAGGATGCCCCCAGGCACAAGAAGCCGGTCGCTGTGCACTGGCTACAGTCGCTCAGCGTGTCGCTGCTGCAAGCCGAGCCATACGACGACATCACCGCCTACCGGCTGGTCTCGGCGCTCTCTGCCTGGGGCGCCGTGCTGCTCAGCCTCGCGCTGGGCAGACGGCTGCTCGGAGTCGCTGAGTCCGGACTCGAGCGGTCTGCATCGGTGTCGGCGCCTGCCCATATCGATTCGCCACCACCCGGCCCGGATACGCTGGCCTTCATCGCCAGCGCGTTGCTGGCCGGCAGCTTCGCCTTGCTATCCGAGGCTCATCAGGCGAAGACCGACGCGCTGCTGTGTCTGTGGGTCGTGATGATGCAACTCGGCCTCGCCCGGATCGCCTTCACCACCGGACGCAGTGGCTTTCCGTGGCTGTTCTGGCTGGGACTGGGGCTGGGCACATTGACCAAGGGTCCGGTGGCGCCGGCCATTGCCGTGCTCACGATCGGCACGTTGATGATCGGACAGCGCTCCGCCGCGCTGCTGGGCAAGCTCTGTCCGCTGCGCGGTCTGTTGCTGGCGGCGGCTGTCGTGGCACCCTGGTCGGTGGCCATCTATCTGGCCACCGACGGTCAGTTCTTCAGTCAGGCGGCAAGCGAGGACTTCCTGCCCAAGCTGGTCTCGGGCCACGAGAGCCACGGTGCACCGCCGGGCTACTATGTCCTCACCGCCCTGCTCATGTTCTGGCCTGGCTCGATGCTGGCGATTCCGGCGCTGGCCTGGGCCGTGCAGGCGCTCCGCGCGCGCCGCGCGGACCGGCCAACACCGAGCATGCCAGCGTCGACCATGAATGAGCAGATGCGGCTACGTCAGGCCATCCTCTTCGCTCTGTCCTGGCTGGCACCCACCTGGCTGTTGCTCGAGCTGGTACCCACCAAGCTGCCGCACTACACCCTGCCCCTGTATCCTGCGCTCGCCCTGCTCACCGCGATCGGTGTTGGCCTTGCCCAACAGCGGGTGCGCGCCGGGGCCACGCTGCCAGCAGGCCGCACCGGCCGTATGCTGCTGTGGACCCACACCCTGCTCTGGTCAGTGCCGAGCCTCGCGCTGGCTGCCCTGGTGCTGCTGCTGCCGCGTCTGCTCGAGCTGCAGGGGTGGCCGGGCGCGGTGCTGCTCGCGATGCTGGTGACCGCTGCCACGGTCACCGCGAGCCTCGCCATCGTACGTCGCCGGTTGGTCGCGGCTCTGTTGATCGGCATCATCG
>JAGRHX010001453.1 GCA_020444775.1 Gammaproteobacteria bacterium | reverse complement strand
GTCGACATCCATACCCACTATGATGCCCAGATCGCCTGGGATCGACTGCTCACGAGCTCCTGCTGGCATGGCGTGACGACCGTGTTGCTCGGCAACTGTGGGGTCGGCGTGGCACCCTGCAAGCCGTCACAGACCGAGGTGATCGCCTGGGACCTGGTCAACGTGGAGGCGGTGCCCTACGAGGTGCTGATGGAGGGGGTGCCATGGTCCTGGGAGAGCTTTCCCGACTACATGCGTACGGTGATGGCACCCGGCATCGCGCTCAACACCGCTTTCCTTGTGCCCCTATCGGCGCTGCGCTACTACGTGATGGGCGACGCGGCCACCGAGCGCGGCGCCAGCCACGACGAGATCGAGCGGATGGTAGGCCTGCTGCGGGAGGCCATGCAGGCAGGCGCGTTCGGATTCTCGGCCAGCCTCATGCCTCAGCACATCGGCTATCAGGGGCGGCCTCTGTCGAGCCGTCTGAGCAGCGCGCAGGAGCTGGAGGCCTTTGCCCGGCTGCTGCGTGAGCTGGGTCGTGGCGTGATAGAGCTTGCGTTGACGAAACGGCCGGGCACCATCGCCGATGACGAGCTCGAGCTGGTCGTGCATCTGGCCGAGGTCAGTCAGCGCCCGGTGACCTTCATCGCCATGCTGGACGTCCCGGGCAACGAGGGCGCGGCGGAGCAGGGTCTGGCGCGGCTCGAGCCGTATCGGCGCAAGGGCCTGAAGATCTACCCGCAGACCACGCCCAGACCGATCAAGCAGTACTACACGCTACGCGAGCCCTTCCTGTTCGCGAGCCTGCCCTCGTGGAAGCAAGCCTTCAACCGTTCGCTCGAGGAGCAGATCGCGCTGTACCGCTCGGCAGAGTTCCGCGACGCCTTTCGCGAGGACATGAAGGTCGGTGCGATGCTGTTCAAGGGCCAGTGGGATCGACTGCACGTGGCGGCCGTCAGCGACAAGGCGCACGAGCCGTACCTCAACCGGAGCATCCAGGATATCGCCATCGAGCTTGGCACCGATCCGCTGGACACCCTGTTGGACCTCTGCCTGTCAGAGCGCCTGGAGCTGGGCTTCACGATGTCGCTCATCAATACCGACCCGCAGGTGGTCGAGCGGTTGATCACCCATCCACACGTGCTGCTCGGTCTCTCGGATGCCGGCGCGCACGTCGACCAGCATTGCGAAGCGGGCATGCCAAGCTATCTGCTCCACGAGTGGGTGCACAAGCGGGCCGTGTTCAGCTTGGAGGAGGGTGTTCGTCGTCTGACCTCGGAGCCCGCCGATTTCCTCGGCCTGGAGCGCAAGGGTCGGCTCGCACCCGGCATGGACGCCGATCTGGTGCTGTTCGACCCCGACACCATCCGCCCCTGCGAGCTGGAGTGGGTCAGCGATCTGCCGTGCGGCAAGCGCCGCTTGATCGAACGTGCCGAGGGCGTCGCCTACACCGTGGTCAACGGCACCGTGCTATTCGATCACAACGAGCATCAAGGCGTGTTTCCGGGACGCTGGGTGAAGAGCGTCTAGCGCTGCTCGACCAACCACACAAGCCCCTGGGCCGAGCCGCATCAAGCGGCCCCGTTGCGTCCCGTCTACCCGGCGGGGCGCAACGCTCGGCGATCCGGTATCAGCCGTATCCAAACGGCACGAACTCCGCGCCTGTCCCCATTCGAGACCTGTCCGAGACGATCAGCTCAGCTGCACCAGCCAGGGGCTCGGCCGCTGCAGGTAGACCCCCATACCACGCACCTGGCAGTGCGGCTCGAGCGTTCTGGCGCGTGGGCTCGGGGATGCGCACAGCTTCCAGAACACCGGGTTGGTAAGCACCTCGGGTGTCTCGATGTCGAACACATCCATGTACCCGGGGTGCGGCATCGCCGCCGGCTCGCCGGGCATCGGCATGGGCGCTTGCGCCGCCGCCTGATAACGCTCGCAGCCCAGGAACCCCGGACAGCTCAGCAGCTCGGGAACCGCCTCCTCGTCCATGTATTGGTTGAAGGCCTCGTCGTGCGCCGGGTCGACGTCCCGTAGCACCACATAGACCGCCCTCGGTGGCGGCATTCGCACGGGATTGGGCCGCCAGGTGCTGGCACGCTGACACCACAGACTGCGAATGCTCCAGCGTCTGGCGGTGGAACGGCGAGCGTACAGTTCGCCCATGTCGGCCGCGCGGTCCGCGGCCAGCCAGCGCGCCATCCAAGGGCCGGGCGGTTGCTCGGTCTGATGTCGGTAGGCCTCGGAGCTGAGCACCTCGGGCCCCTCGACCGTGTAGACGTTCAGATACTTGAACCAGCGCATTCGTGAGTTCCAACCGGGCGGCTCGATATCGGTGAGCTGAAATCGCTCACACCCCAGAAAGCCCGCACAGGACAGCCGCTCGGGCACGTGGTCCCGGTCGAACCAACGATTGGTCTCGTGTTCGATATCCGCCGCGTAATCCTGCATCGGAATGAACAACGTCTTCAGCACAGTGGTCACCATCGTCCAGACCCTTCTCCCAACAAAGACCTCAAAGCAAAGACCTCAAAGACCCGAGCTGCTCAGTATCGCATCGACGCGCTGACCCGTACGTTGCCAGGTACGGTGCCGCTCGATGGCGGCGGCAAGGCTCTCCGGGCGCTCGAGATGGATCATGTGCGGCGCCGAGACGATCTCCATGCGACTGTTGGGCAGCAGCTCGTGGAGCTCGTTCATGGCGGCAACGCCCGACGCGGTATCGTGCATGCCCGCTACCAGGGTCACCGGCACCGTCACGGCGCGTAGCTGAGCGTGCGGGAGTGGTTGCGTGCGCGCTTGCGCCAGCCAGATGTCCACCCAGGCCTCGGGATCCATCGAGCGCAACGTGGCCCGGGTGTAGTCGATCCCCGGGTGGCCGGTACGTAGCGCATGGGGTGTGAACCAGCGTGGCAGATTGGTCTCGATCACCGCTTGCATGCCGCCCTGCCGGGCCGGCTCGGCTCGTGTGTCGGCCAGCTGGAGACGGGCCTGCAGATCCAGGCCTTCGACGATACCGGCGCTACAGGCGATGATCGCCGAGCGCACCCGGCCCGGGTGTCGGACGAGCACGTGCGCAGCGATTGCGCCCCCCATCGAGATCCCCAACAGGTCCATGGGTCCGGGAATGCGCGCTACGACCTCATCGGCGATCTGCTCGAAGGTCCAGCCCGGTTCGCGCGGCCGCTCGGCATGTCCGGGGTAGTGGAACGGCTTTGCCGCCGGGTAGCCAAGGAACTGCCAGCAGCCGCTGTCCATGCCAACCGGATTGAGCAGCACGAAGCTTGCTTCTCGCGTATCCGACGTCCGTTGCCCGACGATGCTCGATTCGGTGGTGGTCATCGATTCTCCTCGTTTACCCCGTTTATATCGGGTCTGATGCCTTCAGCGTCGATTATCGCGGTCGATAGATTGATTGCCACCCGGCACATCCGCCCGACACCGGCGCGGGATCCTGGCGTTGTCGGCACCGCCTCGACATGGGTGTGCAGTTCCCCCGACCCGGTCAGCAAGGCGTTGGCAGGTCTCGATCATCGTCCTGACAGCCCCTCGCACTGGCAATCCCTCGTACTGATAACCGCTTTTACTGGTGGCCATGCTGAGCCCGACCCGACACATCGCTGCCAAGCTCTGCCTGGCCGTAGGCGTGTGCCTGCTCGCCGGCCTCATCGCGTTGACTACCTGGTACAGCCGGCAGCTGACACGAACCTCGCATCAGCAAAACGAGATTGCGATGCAGCAGGTCACGCAGACCGCCGGTCACGCGCTGCGTACCATCATGCTCGCGGGCTATGCCGACATTGCCCAGACCTATGCCGAGGGCCTGCGTCGGACACCCGGTGTGGTCGATTTTCGCATCTTGCGCACCGACGGCACGGAGGCATTTCGAGACAATCGCACCATCCATGGCGTCAATGCCAGGCTCGGCAGCGATGAATTCTTCCCGCGCGAGGTAGAGACCGAGGTCCGGCTGCTCGATGCCGAGGATCCGGCGCTGAAATCTGCTCTGGATCAACAACGAAGCGTCTTGAACTACACGCGCGACGAGCACTCGGACGAGACCTTGACCGTGCTCATGCCGATCGCCAACGAGCCGGACTGTAGACGTTGCCACGGTGCCGACTCCCCGATTCGACGCGTGATCCAGGTGTCCAGCACGCTCAGCTGCTTGGAAGCA
>JAGRHX010001452.1 GCA_020444775.1 Gammaproteobacteria bacterium | reverse complement strand
TGCAGTCATCCTCTGGGGCTTCTACACGTGCTTGTATGACAGGCCTCCGCATGGGTGACGGCAGCGAATGGAAAAACTATAGTCGCGGGCTCTGAATCGCCACCTGGCGACCGCCGTCACGGCTACCACGCAAGCCGGCTTGATCCGACCACCAGTGCCGTGCGACCACCAGTGCCGTGCGCCCGCCAGTGCCGGTTCGACCGACCCTTCGCCCGCTGTCTCGCCCACCGTGTCGCGTGTGTAAGCGCCCGAGACGCGAAGGTGGTGTCGAAACACCAGAACAAGCCGGAGCCCCATCGATGACCCTGATCGAGCAATTCGTCGACCGACTGATCGAGTTCAGAGCACGTCCACTGTCGGACGCGGAAGTGAGCGCGGCGCGCACCGCGCTGATCGACACCATGGCTGTGACCCTGCTCGGCTCGACCGCGGACTGCGCCCGGATCGCGCGCAACACGGCCGGTATCGGCGACGCGAGCGGGGCCGCCCTGGTGTACGGGACCGCGCAGCGGACCTCGGCGCTGGATGCGGCGATGCTCAACGGCATTGCCTCGCACGCCGACGACTATGACGATTTCACCGATATCTTCGGCGGTCATCCCTCGGTACCGGTGTTCCCGGCGGTTCTGGCGCTGGCCGAGACCCTGGGCTGTGATGGCAGGTCGCTGCTGGCTGCCTATGTCGCCGGTGTGGAGCTGGAGAATCGCATCGCGCTGGGCGTTCATTTCCACCACTACGAGAAGGGCTGGCACCCCACCTCCACGCTGGGGGTGTTCGGTGCCGCCGGCGCGGCCGCACATCTGCTCGATCTGTCCCGCGAGCAGAGCGTGAACGCCATCGCCCTGGCCGCCTCCTTCGCCTCCGGGCTGAAGGCCAATTTCGGCAGCATGGCCAAGCCTCTGCACGTCGGCCACTGCACGCGCAGCGGTCTACAGGCGGCGCTTCTGGCGAGCGGTGGCTTCACCGCGCGAGCCGATGTGTTCGAGCAGAAGCAGGGTTTCTTGAACGTTTACAACGGTGCCGGTCACTACGACACGCAGTCGATGCTGGGGAGCTGGTTCTCGCCACCGCTGGTGCTCAATCCCGGGCTGAGCATCAAGCAGTTCGCCTGCTGCGGCAGCACCCATCCATCCATCTACATGGCCCTGAAGCTTCGCGAGCAGGGCCCGATTGCGCAGGCGCTCGTCAACGATGGGATCGAGCGGATCGACGTCCGGGTAAGCCCGAAGCGTCTGCCACACACCAACAACCCGGATCCGCGCAGCTCGCTGCAGGCCAAGTTCAGTGTCCAGTACGCGGTGGCCAGGACCCTGCACAGCGGCGCGCCCAGGCTCGCCGATTTCGACGAATCCGCCTACGCCCAGCCCGAGGTTCGGTCCTTGATGGGCCGCCTGGCCGTGGCGTCCGATCCGCAGCTCGGGGAGGGCGTGTCGGACAACGCGTTCGGGTCCACGGTTCGGGTGGTGCTCAAGGATGGCCGACAGTTCGAAGAGCGCACCGAGCATCTGCCCGGGCGCGGCCGCGAGTACCCGATGACGACCCCGGAGCTGCGCGAGAAGTTCTTCGATTGCGCGGCCAAGGTGCTCAGCGCAGAGCGTGCCGGCCAGCTCATCGACAAGCTCGAACGCATCGACGAGGTCAAGGACTTCCGCGAGGTGACCGCAGACATGGCGCGGGCCGTGGCGGCGGCCTGAGGCAGCCTCTAGACAGACCGGTCCGAGCGGCGGTGGCCTGCGTGCTGGCGGTCAGCGCGCGGCAGCTGTTCGGTTCCAGGTCTCGTTGAAGAGTGCGTACAGGTCGATGAGCGGCACTGTCCGTCCGCGACTCTCGGGTGCCTGCAGCGGGTTGGCGCGGGCCGGGCACGGCGTCGGGCCTTCGGGGGCAGGTGCCTCGACCGCCTGCCTGCTGGAGGTGATCTCCGCGCTCTCGGCGTCGATGCGTGTCGGCGCGCCGTGCAGGCTGATGCCGGCATGCTCGTAGCGTTCGGTCTGCACGTCCAGAAAGCGCACCACCGCGACCAGCCGTGCCGGACCGCGAGTCTCAAGACCGAATCTGCGCGCGGCGTCGAGCATCGGCAGGGCGCGGCTGCGCCATAGGAACAGCGTATTGCAGTCCGCCGGTGCGAATGGCACCACCTGCACAGGACGCGGCGCCGTGACCAGGCTGACCATCTCGTTCAAGCCAATGGCGATCCGATGCTCGGTGGTGATCGGCAACAACCACCCCGGCGCGCAGGCCGTGGTCGCGACCGCGGCGCGCGCAAGCCCGGTCTGGGCCGTGTAGCGTTCCACGAAGGGCTGGCCCTGGCCGCTCATTGCGATTCTCCAATGTGCGCCGCGGGTTTCGTGCTGCACCCCAGGAGCAGTGCGGTCAGCTGGCGGACGTCGGTATGCAATCCCATGTACGGCTCGTCGATGACCACGCCGAGCCATGGGTGTGGCACATCACCGTGCATGCAGCGTGGCATGGGCTGTAGCAGCAGCGAGTCCTGCTTGGGCGTGTCCACCGCCTGACAGCCAAGCACCACGCTCGGCGTGGCCCCGCCGGGCTGCTCGATGTTGCCCGAGCCGGTCGATTCGCCATCGCCGTTGACATCATCGTCACCGGCATGCAGCAACACTGCCATCAGGCCGAGCGTCGGCCCCCTCTCCAGCCAGAACCGGTGGTCGTTGGCGGCGTCGACACGCAGGCGCAGCACGGGCAGCTCCTGACCACCGTGATTGACAAAGGCGTCGCCACTGGTGGTATCGAAGCGAATCCGGCTGTCATCGAACACCTGCCGGACCCGATCCTGTGGCAGATACAGATCGATGCCGCCCTGGTGGATTCGGGTGAGCGGCGTGGTCGCCCGCGAGAACAGCGGCTCGATGGCGGCCGACGAGGGGCAGTCGGTGGCGTAATCTGGCCGGCCATTGGCCGGTAAACGCTGCTCGTGGCGCGCCCGGTGCGGGCGCTGGGATCCGACTATACATACGGTCTTCCTGGCGTCCCTGAACCCGGCGCTCATACAGTCTCTCCTTCGAGCAACTCATGGATGGTGTCGAGTAGCTGGTCTTCGGCGAATGGCTTGGTCAGATAGGCGTTGACGCCGGCCGCGAGCGCCTGCTGCCGATGCTTCAGTGTGGAGCGAGAGGTGACCATGACGATCGGGACCTCACAGAGTCGGTCCTGACCGAAATCGCCGGTCCGGTGCATCTCCCGAGCGCGCAGATGGCTGGCCAGCTCCAGTCCATTCATGCGGGGCATCTCCAGATCGATGACCAGCAGGTCCGGACGCCAGTCGCTCATGGTCTCGAGCGCTTCCAGACCGTCCTTGGCCATCTGCACGGCGAAGCCGTGGTCTTCCAGCACGCGGGCCAGGGCACGACGCGCAGTGAGGCTGTCATCCACGACCAGCGCCCGGCGTTGGTCGACCTCGAGATCTGGCTGAGCGTCCAGCGTGTCATCGGCGAGCACCCGGCCAGCCATGCCGGGTTCGAGCAGCAGCTCAGGGATGTCGAGCACCACGGCGACGTTGCCGTCACCAAGGATGGTGGCGCCAGCCACCCCGCTTG
>JAGRHX010001451.1 GCA_020444775.1 Gammaproteobacteria bacterium | reverse complement strand
CTGGCCAGCACCGGCGTCACCTGCACCGTGCCGAACGTCAACAGGAACCCCAGCGCGGTCTGAAAGGTCATCAGGCTGCCGGCGATCTCCGGCGGCGAGGCATCCGCGACGAGCGCCGAGAATTGCGCGGAATCTGGCACGATTGCACTGCCCCAAACGACCACGACGGCGAACGTCAACCACGCCGGCCCGCCGAAGGTGATTGCGGCCAGGATCGCACTTGCGCCGCTGACCACCATGGCAGCGATCGCGACCTCGGCCTTGCCGATCCGGTCAGCGGCGAAACCAGCAAGTATCGATGACAGCCCGCCCGCGGCGATAGCAGTGAAGGCCGTCAGCTTGGCCAGGCCGATCGCGTCGGCACGAGCCATCGTGGCGCCATACGACACCGCCGTCGCGACGCCGATCCACGCCCACATCGCATACAGCTCCCACATGTGGCCGAGATAACCGGCATAGGCGAGGCGCACACGGCGGTTTGTCCATGCCTGCCATATCGCACGCACCTCGAAACGCGCGGCCCGACCGTGATAAGGACCAAGTCCGACCGTCAAACACAGGAAGCCACCCGAGATCGCCACTGCCGAGCCGATTCCCATGGTCAACCGCCAATCCGCACCGCCACTCCACGACATCAGATGCGGCAGCGCAGATCCGAGCGTCAGCGCACCGACCAGCAGACTGACGAGCAGACCGCGGTCCTTCTGCCCCCAGCCGACGGCAATCTTCATGCCGACGGGATAGACGCCAGCGAGCAGCGCCCCCGTCGCAACCCGCGCCGCGATCGCCAGATCGCCGCCGACATCGACGAAGAGCAACGCCCCGTTGGCAAGGCCCGCGCCGGTCGCCGCGATCGCGAACACGCGGCGCGGATCGAAACGGTCGGAAAGCCCTAGAACCGCCGAAACGAGCGCTCCGATCACGAACCCCGCCTGTACGCCGCTGCTCAGCGCCGCCTGACGCACAGGCGAGAGCGCCGTTTCCCCGATGAGGTCCGGCAGCACCGCAGCGGTGATGAACCAGAGGCTCATGCCTGCGACTTCGGCAAACAGCAGGATAGCGAGCGAACGCCACTTCATAGGCCGCAACGTCTCATCGTTGGAGCCTCCGGTATTCCTCCGAAACCGAACAAATGTATTCCTTCCTGGATGGAACGTAGCCGGTCCTGGGTGTACGCTGAGCCCGAATTCGACTGGCGAGGTATCATGATGGACGGCATTCTGGACGACAACGACGTCATAATACGAGCACGCAGCGTTGGCGAGGTGATAAAGGCGGCAGCTCCGCGCATCGAGGCAGCCGGACGCCTGACGGACGATGTCGTCTCGGCCATGCACGAGGCAGGCATGTTCCGCCTGCTGCTGCCGAAATCGGTCGGCGGCGACGAGGTAACACTCAGAACTCACGCCGAAGCGATGGAAATCATCGCGAGCTTCGATGCCAGCACCGCGTGGTGCATGAGCCAGGGGTCGGGCTGCTCGATGTCGGCCGCATTCATGGCGCCGGAAGCAGCCAAACGGATGTTCGGTCCGCGCAACGCGGTTCTGGCCTGGGGCGCAGGTATCCAGGGCAAGGCCGTGATCGTCGACGGCGGCTACCGTGTAACCGGCACTTGGTCGTTCGCCAGCGGCAGCGGTCACGCGACCCTGATCGGCGGTCACAGCTACCTCTACAATGCGGATGGCTCCAAGGTTCTCGCCGAGGACGGACGGCACCGTGACCGCACGATGCTGTTCGCCCGCGAAAAAGCGAAATTCCATGACGTATGGGACGTGATGGGCCTGCGCGGCACAGCGAGTGACACGTTCGAGGTGACCGATCTGTTCGTACCGGCCGACGAAACCGTCGACCGCGACAACTACGCGGAGTGCCGCGAACCGGGACCGCTCTACAGGTGTTCGACGTCGCTCGCGTACGGTGTCGGATTCTCCGCGTTGCAGCTCGGGCTCGCCCGCGCCATGCTCGATGCCCTGCACGACCTGGCGATGACCAAAACCCCGCGCGGCGCACCTTCGTCACTGCTCGAGAGCCCAGTTTTCCACATGCTGTACGCACGCCTCGAAGCCAAGTACCGCGCGGCTCGGGCCTATCTCCATTCCGCCGCCTCCCGGGCCGATGAGGTTTCCGCCCGGTCGAAGGACTGGATCCCGCTCGACGAGCGCGTGTCGCTCAAGCTCGCGACGATGCACGTCATCCAGGACGCCGCCGATGTCGTCGTCGAGGCCTACCGCGCTGCTGGCGCCACCGGTATCTTCCCGAATTCCCCGTTCGAGCGCCGCCTGCGCGATGCCCTGACGGCCACGCAGCAGGTCCAGGCCCGCACGACCAACTACGTGACGACCGGCCGCTGTCTGCTCGGCCTCGAACCCGACGTCAAGATGTTCCTCTGATACCCGTACCGATCAACCCCTGACGACCACCAGAGAGTTCCACCATGGCAAATTTCGACCGCACCGTTGAAGATCTCGGCAACATCGTCTGCCTGGAACACGTCAACACCAGCGTTCCGGACCAGCAGCTCGCGACCACATTCTACATCATGGGCCTCGGCCTGACGCGCGACCCCTACATCATGACTGGCACCAACAACATGTGGATCAACGTCGGCCGCGCCCAGTTCCACCTGCCGAGCGGTAACGCCCAGGTTCTGCGCGGAACAAGCGGTATCGTCATCGAAGGCCGTGAGGCCCTGTTGCAGCGCCTCAACGACGTGGCACCGACGCTGAAGGATACGAAATTCTCCGTCACCGAGCACAATGACTACGTCGCGGTCACCTGCCCGTGGGGCAACCAGATCCGCTGCCACGAACCGAGCCCGGAATTCGGCCAGATCCGTCTCGGCATGCCATACGTGTCGTTCGACGTACCCGTCGGCTCGACCGGCGCGATCGCGCGCTTCTACGAGGAGATTATCGGCACATCCGCGACCACGGGTGAAGACGGCGGCACCGCCATCACATCGGTCGCTGCCGGAGACGGCCAGAAGCTCGTCTTCCGCGAAACGAGCGCGCCCCCGGCGGACTACGACGGCCACCACGTCGCCGTCTACCTGGCGGACTTCTCCGG
>JAGRHX010001450.1 GCA_020444775.1 Gammaproteobacteria bacterium | reverse complement strand
GTCAACCACAGAATAGCGGCAGGGCTGGCGCGCAACTACAGCAGCTCGATCCGCTCGCGCGCCATGGCCGCGGTAAGTGGCAGCCGAACCCGCAGCAGGTCCATGACCAGCTCGCTCGCGGTCATTGGCGGACGGCTGTATTCAGCGCGCATGTGCTTGAGCGCCAAGGTCGCCTGCGTGGGATAGAGCTCGAACGTGCCAGCGAGGAAGGCATCGGCCGAGCGCGGCTCGATTCCGAACGGCGCCAGGCGCTCCTTGGGAAAGTCGCGCAGATTCTCGGTGACGATGAGCTGAGAGCCGGCACAGATGGCGGCGGCCAGGACGTGGCGGTCATTGGGATCCGGCAGGTCGAGGGCGTTGATGAGCGGTTCGTGCCCGTCGACCAGAGCTTCCGGAAAGGCCTCTTCCATCGCCAGCCGCTGCGAGCGGATGCTGGCCTCGAGCTGCGGCTTGCTCGCCAGCAGGCTCTGCTCCCACTCGTCGAGGATCTGCCGCGACCAGCACACCCGGAAGAGCCCGGCCTCGGCAAAGCGCAACAGCAGGTCGCGGACGCGAAACGGGTAGAGCACATTGGCGTCAAGGACGGCGGCGAAGCGATTGGCGACATGCGCCATCGCCGCGAGCTAGCCGGCCCTACGGAACTGCATCGAGCTCCTGCCCGAGCCGCTGCAACTCGCGAAGCGCTCGACTTCGCTTGCCATCCCGCTGGTCCTTATAGGCGTGCAGGTCCTCCGCCCTGATCCGGCGGTGGGTGCCCACGCGATGATGCGGGATCTCGCCGGCTTCCAGCAGCCGGGTCAGGAATGGCCGTGACACGTTCAAGAGGTCGGCCGCCTCCTGGGTGGTGAGGACAGCGCTTGAAGGCACCACGGTGACCATCTCGCCGCGCGCGATGTGGGTCAACAACTCCAGCACGGCCCGGCCAACTGCGGGTGGCAGCTCGAGGTGGATCGCCCCTTTGGCCACGTCCACCTCCAGCGACAGCGCGTTGTCGTTGGACAAGGCGCCGGAAAGGGCGTCGATGGCAGTCGCCGCCTGCTGCATCTCCTCGCGGGTCGGCGGCCGGTTGGACAGGGCTTCGGCAGTCATCATGGCGGGCTTCCATTGGCACTCGTCTCGTTGCCCATGATATGGACCGTAACCGTAACAACCGCAATATCCGTAATGAGCGAACAAGTCAGGCTCCTCCTGCGAATGGCCGCAGAGCGCGCTCACGTACATCAGGCCACTCGGCGTGCGGGCTTCGTCCCATAGTGTCCGGCCAGCAGATCCAGCGCCGCGATCAACACACCCGTTGCCTGCTCCGGGCGCAGCGATTGTCCGCCCCAGGCGCGGCGCAGCGTCCACTCCCGGAGCGAGCAGCCACAGCCCAGCACGTGCCACGCCACCGAGCCCAAGGGCCCGTCATGGCCGCCCAGCGCCTGCAGGGCGCCATTCACCCGCCGACGCGCACCCAGCGTCATGTCGTCGGGGTCCGGCTCTCGCCCGTTGCCCGGCACCCGGCGGATGTCGGGCGCACGCAGCGGGTCGAGTTGAGCCAGGATGAACTGCCGCTCGAAGGTCCGTCCGGCATCGACCATGACATGGGTGATCGTCCCGGCCTTGAGCATCCGGCCGAG
>JAGRHX010000118.1 GCA_020444775.1 Gammaproteobacteria bacterium | reverse complement strand
GGGCGAGATACGTGGCGACATCGACACCCGGGTCGTCGCCATGGCCTTCGCCACTCGAGCGGGCGTTGACCACGATCACCTCGACGTTATCGGCCTTGCGCAGCAGGGGCAGTGAATCGGTGACCGCGCGTGCCGCGCTTCGGCTTGCATCCCAGCCCACCATGATGTTCTTGCCCACGGCTTTGAAACTGCCGGCGCGCGGCACGATCAGCGTCGGTTTGCCTGAACCGAGAATCGTGCGCTCGACGAACATCCGGGTGCTGGCCGCATGCGGGCCGCCGTCGTCGGCCTGACCAACCACGACCAGATCCGCATAGCGGGCATGCAAAGCCACGGCATCGATCGCATCGAGCGAGGAGGTGCGTTGCTCATGACGGCCATAGCCCGATCGCGCGATGGTGGCATTGAAGCCGTCGATCGCCTCATGGGCGGTCGCCGCCAGATTGGCCCGCAACTGTTCGATGACATCGACCGCCACGGGCGCGGTGAACGCCAGCGCCGCCTGCGCATCACCCGTGGCCGCCAGACCAACGACATGGGCATCGAAGCGGCGCGCCAACTCGACACCAACCTCCACACGGGCGGCGCAGCGCGGGGAGGAATCGATATGAACGAGAATGGTTTTGTACGACATGACTCGGGCTCCTGTCGGGTCCGTCACTCAACGGCGGAAAGTCCGCCTCGCATGAGGCTCACTTTGGCACGGGTGCCAGGTTCCGTATTGAGCCATGTCAACAAGCCGCTCCGAATACCCGTGGCGCTCAACGACCGGCAAACACCGGGGCCCGTTTCTCCACGAAGGCCACGGCCGCGCCCTTGTGATCCTGGGTTTCGAACGTGCGGATCATGTGGATCGCCTCGGCGTCGAGGTTATCGGCCAGCGATCCGCGCAGGGCGACGTTCAGATTGCGCTTCATGTAGCCCACCGCCACGGTCGGCAGCGCGGCCAGCTCGCGCGCATAGGCGGTTGCCGCCTCGGAGAGCTGATCCGGCTCGGCCACCCGGTTGACGATCCCCATGCTCAGCGCCTCGGCGCCGTTGAAGACGCGGCCGGTGAAATACAGCTCGCGGGCCAGCGCGGTGCCTACGATATGGGTCAGGAAGAAGCTGCCCCCGAAATCGCCGGCCAGACCCACCTTGCTGAAGGCGGTGGTCAGTTTGGCGTCGCTGGCGCAGATGCGCATGTCGCAGGCCAGGGCCATGGACAGGCCGGCGCCGGCGGCCGGGCCCGGGATCACCGCCAAGGTGGGTTTGGGCATCTCGTGCAATACCCGGCTCACCTCCATGCGCATGCGCAGATCGGTGACCCGGTCATCGAAGCTCATGGAGGCGCCGCCCGCGGCAGCCTGGGCCGCGAAGCGTTTGACGTCACCGCCGGCGCAAAATGCCTTGCCGGCGCCGGTCAGGACCACGACGCGGACCGAGGAATCGGCGGCCAGTCGGGGCAGCGTATCGCGCAGGGCGACCATCATTTCGGGGGTCAGGGCGTTGCGTGCCTCGGGGCGGTTCATCGTCAGGGTGGCGATGCCGTCCTCGATGGATTCGAGCAGGTCATGGCTCATCGGGGTCTCCTCGGTCGGTAGTTGGGACGCATTGTAGGCTGCACGCGGCTCTGGCATACACTTGTCTGACCCCGAGAATATCCGCACAGGAGACCCACATGGTTCGCAGCATCGTCGCCACGATTCGTGTCAAGGAAGGGCAGAACGCCCAGTTCGAGGCTGTTGCCAGCCGTCTGGTCGAGGCGGTGCGCGCCAACGAGCCCGGCTGCCTGCTCTATACCCTTAGTCGCGGTGAAGACCAGCAGACCTACGTCTTCATGGAGCGCTATGCCGACGAGGAGGCCACCAAGGCGCATCGCGCCAGTGAGCACTTCAAGACCTACGGCAGGCAGATGGGCGAATTCATGGACGGCGCGCCGATCGTCCTGCGCATGAACGAGGTGGTCTGAGCCATGGCCGCCGATTCGGTCGGGGCTGCTGCGCCGCTGGTGACCCGGGTCGATCGCATGCTGATGGCGGTGCGCGATCGGCACCAGGCAGCCGACACCTTCGTGCGCCTGCTGGGTGCCCAACGTGAGAGCGACACGCGCAGCGATACGCTCTCGGCCGAGGTTAGCGTGCTGCGTCTGGGCGAGAGCGAGCTCGAGCTCTGCGAGCCGGCCGGTCCGGGCCCGGTTGCCGATCATCTCGGGCAATGGGGTGAGGGCCTGCTGGCCATGGGGCTGGGTGCACCCGATATCGGTGCCCTGCGCGCGCATCTCGATGCGCTCGGTGAGACCTATACCGTCGAGGGTGATCGCCTGCATCTCGGCCCGTCGGCCACCGCCGGGCTGCCACTGGTGGTCAGCCCCTGGCGGCAGCCGGCACGTGCACCCGGTTTCGTCACCGGTTTCTACGAGGCCACCAACACGCTCGATTCCGACTGGCGGGTGGCCGCCGCTCGCTATGCGCGCCTGTTCGCGCTCGAACCCGGCGTGTTCAGCCCGATCGCGAACAAGCGATTCGGCTACGAAGGCACGCTCACGCTGTTCGATCCCGATCGCCTCGATCGCATCGAGTTGTCGCAGACCTTCGCTGCTAAGCCGACCGCGATGCGTCGCTTCGTCGAGCGTCGCGGCGACAGCCTCTATATGTGTTTCGTCGAGGCGCACGATTTCGACGGCCTCAAGGCGCGTCTGCTCGCGGCGGGGGCGCAGCTGACCGCGCGCGGCGGCGATCTCGATGCCGAGCGCGACACCGTCTGGGTGCACCCGCGCAATCTGCACGGGATGCTGCTCGGCATCTCGCGCACCGACTTCGCCTGGATCTGGTCGGGGCGGCCGGAACGGGTTCCGGCCCTGCGCTGATCAGATCTCGGCCAGTGCCTGGTCGATGTCGGCGATGATGTCGTCGATGTGCTCGATGCCCACCGACAGCCGGACATAGCCGGGCGTCACCCCGGAGCGCAGCTGCGACTCGGCACTCAGCTGCTGGTGGGTCGAGGTCGCCGGGTGGATGGCGAGCGTGCGCGCATCACCGATGTTGGCGACGTGGTAGACCATCTGCAGCGCGTCGATGAAGCGGAGGCCCGCCTCGGCGCCGCCGGTGATCTCGAAGCCGACCAGGCCGCCGTAGCCGCCGGTCAGGTAGGCGTCGGCGCGCCGGCGCGTCTCGCCCGTCTGGGTCGTCGGGTGGATGACGTCGTCGACGCCGCGCCCGATCCGCGACGCCAGAAACTCCGCGACCGCGTCGGTGTTGCGGCAGTGCTCACGCATCCGCAGCGGCAAGGTCTCGATCCCCTGCAGGAACTGGAAGGCGTTGAACGGGCTCATGCACGGGCCGAGGTCACGCAGCAGCGTCGTCCGCGCCTTGACGATGTAGGCGACCGGGCCCATGGGGCGGGTGGCTTCGGTCCAGACCGCGCCGTGGTAGCT
>JAGRHX010000117.1 GCA_020444775.1 Gammaproteobacteria bacterium | reverse complement strand
CGAAAGGGCACTTGTTGGTCGAGGTCAGGGATCGCATCGCATTCGTGACCATGAACCGCCCGGATCGCATGAATGCGTTCGGTGACGGTCTGCACGAGGCGCTCGAGGAGTTCCTGGAGATGGTCAACTACGACGAGGCGGTCAACGCCGTGGTCCTGACCGGCGCCGGCAAGGCCTTCTCGGCGGGCGGTGACGTCAAGGCCATGAACGACCGCTCGTCCGGGCAGACCAGCCAGCGCTCGCCGATGGAGCTGCTGCGCGGGCCGAAGCGACTGGTGCAGCGTTTCACCAACTGCGAGGTGCCGATGATCGCCGCGGTCAACGGGCCCGCGGTCGGTCTGGGCGCGACCTGCGCGTTATTGTGCGACGTCATCTTCATGGCCGACAGCGCGCGTATCGGTGACCGGCATGTCAACGTCGGTATCACCGCGGGTGATGGCGGATCGGTGATCTGGCCGCACCTGGTGGGCCCGCATCTCGCCAAGGAGATGTTGTTCACCGGGCGCTTGTTGAACGGTGAGGAAGCGGCGCGTATCGGCCTGGTCAACCACTGCGTGCCGGCCGACCGGCTGATGGAGGAGGCGACCGCCTATGCCCGCGAGGTCGCCGACGGCGCGACGCTGGCCATTCGCTACACCAAGATATCCATCAACAAGATGATCTGGCACAGCGTCAATCAGATCATGGATTTCTCGTTGCTGTCCGAGTACGTGTGCATGAACACCGAGGACCACAAGGAGGCGACCGCCGCGTTCCGTGAGAAGCGCAAGCCGAGCTTTGTCGGTCGTTGAGCAAAGCCCGTGTCGCGCGTGGGGACCCTGCTCTTCGCGCGCGGCACCTTCAGTCCGGCTGGCGCGGGCGTTGTTCCCGCGTCGGTGGTCTGGACGATGCGTAGGGTGTCAGCCAGCGCTGACGGATGAAGAAGGCGAGCAGCAGCAGCGCTGAGATCAGCATGATGCCGAGCGCGTACAGATAACCGTAGCGCCAGCCGAGCTCGGGCATGTTCCAGATCGACACGCTGCGGTCGAAGTTCATGCCGTACAGGCTGGCGATGAAGCTCAGCGGCATGAAGATGGTGGCGATGATGGTCAGCACCTTCATGATGTCGTTCAGACGCGCGCTCATGCTCGACAGATAGACATCGACCAAGCCCGTCGCGATCTCCCGGTAGGTCTCGATGATGTCCATGAGCTGGATGGCATGGTCGTAGCAATCACGCAGATACAGTCGGGTCTGCTCCTGCACGAACTCGCTCTCCTCGCGTATCAGTGCGTTGACCATCTCCCGATGTGGCCAGACCGAGCGCCGTAGCGCCAGCAGATCGCGCTTCATGCCGTGGATTCGTTCAATCAGTGCCGGGGATGGTTGCGCGACCACCGCGTCCTCGAGCTGCTCTAGATGTTCACCATAGTGCTCGAGGGCGGGAAAGTAGGCATCCAGCACGGCATCGATCAGCGCATAGGCGAGGTAGTCCGCGCCGGTGAGTCGGATCCGGTTGCGCGGGTTTCGTAGCCGGGTTCGTATCAAGTCGAAACAATCTCCGGGGCGTTCCTGGAAGGTGAGGACGAAGTCCTTGCCGAGAAAGATCGAAAGCTGCTCGCTGTCGGCGCCGCGGCCGGGCTCCAGCATGCGTGCGACGATGAACAGATGATCCTCATAGGCCTCGGTCTTGGGACGCTGGTGCACGTTGACCACGTCCTCCAGTGCCAGATCGTGCAGTCCGAACAGCTCTCCCAGACGCTCGATCAGTTCGATGTCGGCAAGTCCGATCACATTCACCCATAGCAATGGCATGCTGCTTCGGATCGAGGCGATGTCGTCGATGCCGATCTCGGCATGCTCGACGATGCTCGCCGGACCGTAGCCGATCACGCTGACGCTGGTGCCGAGCGCCGCGGGATCCGCGATCAGGGTGCCTGGCGACGACCCGGGTGGCGCGCGGCGTCTGGAACGAGTGCTGTGTCTACGCAGTTTCATGGATGGATCTCATCGAGCGGTGGTCGCATCGAGCAGGCGATGGCAGGGACCGTGGCGCGGCGGGTTGCGTCCGCGGCCGTGATCCTGTCATGCACCGGTCTTCGTCCGTCCCAAGCGGGGGCGCGTGTGCGAGGTCCAATCGCAACAGGTATGCTGCGCCAGGCCGTCCCGGCTCGCCGTCCGCAGCGCACAGACCGACACAGCGATCGTGATACAGGTTCAGAACATATTGCTCAAGCGTGGCAACAAGGAGCTGTTCACCGGTCTGACCTTGAGCGTGCACGCCGGCCATTGCGTGGGCATCGTCGGTCGCAACGGTGTGGGCAAATCAAGTCTGTTCCTGCTGCTGCGCGAGCGCCTGATCCCGGAAGAGGGTGAGGTCAAGGTGCCGAAACGATGGGTCATCGCCCATCTGCAGCAGGAGAGCGAGGTCAGCGAACGCGGTGCTCTTGACTGGGTGCTCGATGGTGACCGCCCGCTGCGCGCCATCGAGCACCGGATCGCGCGCGCCGAGGCCGATGGCCGTCATGAGCAGCTGGCCCTGTTGTACGCGGAGCTGGAGAGCATCGACGGTTACACCGCGAGCACCCGTGCCGGTCAGATCCTGCATGGGCTGGGCTTTGGTGGTGACGACTTCGTGCGCCCGGTGCGTGACTTCTCCGGCGGCTGGCGCATCCGTCTGGATCTTGCGCGTACCTTGATGTGCCGCTCGGACCTGCTGTTGCTCGACGAGCCCACCAACCACCTGGACCTGGACGCGGTGATGTGGCTCGCGCACTGGCTGAACCGGCGTCGCGAGACCACCTTGCTGATCTCACACGATCGGGATTTCCTGGACCGGGTCGCGACCGACGTCATCCATCTGGAGGGCGGTCGCGCACGCGCGTACCGGGGTAACTACAGCGCCTTCGAGCGGCAGCGCGGTGAGTGGCTGGCCCAGACCCGCAGCGAGCACGACAAGCAGCAGCGACGCATCCAGGAGATCGAGGCCTTCGTCCAGCGGTTCCGAGCCAAGGCCAGCAAGGCCCGCCAGGCGCAGAGCCGCTTGCGCCAGCTCGAGCGCATGCAACGCGTGGCACCGATCCAGATCGAGGCCGACTACAGATTCAGCTTTCCAGGTCCCGTGAAGAGCTCCGATCCCTTGCTGCGCATGGACGATGCGGTGCTCGGTCACGGTAACCACGCGGTGCTGCGCGAGGTCACGCTGCTGCTGCGACCGGGCGATCGGATCGGTCTGCTCGGCCGCAACGGCGCGGGCAAGACCACCTTGTTGCGCAGCGTCGCCGGTCAGCTTGCCTTGCTCGGCGGTGAACGTCGCATCGGCTCGCATGCGTCGATCGGATACTTCGCCCAGCACACCGCCGACGCCTTGGACGCGCGGCTGAGCCCGTTGCAGCAGCTTGCGAAAGTCGATGACAGGCGAAGCGAGCGTGAGCTACGTGGCTTTCTCGGTGGCTGGGGCTTCTCGGGCGAGATGGCGCTGTCGCCGATCGCCTTTCTATCCGGTGGCGAGAAGGCGCGGGTGGCGCTGGCCATGCTCGCCTGGCAGCGTCCGGCCTTGTTGTTGCTGGACGAGCCCACCAACCATCTGGATCTGGACATGCGTGCCGCGCTGAGCCTGGCCCTGCAGAATTACGACGGTGCGCTGATGGTGGTCTCGCACGATCGCCATCTGCTCGAGACCGTGGTCGACGAGTTGTGGCTGGTGGCCGACGGCGGTGTGTCGGTGTACGAGGACGGGCTGGATACTTATCGGGACTGGCTGTTGGGGCGTCGGCGCAAGTCAGCGGACCCTGGACGCGCCACCGAGCGCCGAGCTGTCGGGGCCACGCGGCCCCGACAGTAGCACGGTATCGGCAGGGCCGCGCTAGCGGCCGATCACCTTGTTCTCACGCAGCGCCGAGATATCGGCGGCGCTCATCTTCAGCCAGTTGCTGAGCACGTCCTCGGTGTGCTGGCCGAGCTTGGGTGACGGCTTCAGCTCGGGTGGCTTGCCGTCGAAGCGCACCGGCCAGGTCTCGCATTTCCAGTCACCATCGGGGTGCTGCATGACCTGCATGATGCCGCGCTCCTCGAAGCTCGGATCGTTGTAGAGCTCGAGCGTATCGTGAACCGCGCCGGCCGGTACTCCGGCGGCACCGATGATCCGCATCGCCTCTTCCTTGGTGTGGTTCTTGGTCCAGGTGGTGATGATCTCGTTGATGAGACCCTCGTGCTGGTTGCGCGACTCGTTGGTCTCGAAGCGCGGATCGCCGATCAGGTCCTCACGGCCGATCACCTTGAGCAGCCGATCCCAATGCTGCGGGTTGGCGCGGCTGCAGAACACATAGACATAGTCGTTATAGCCGCCCGGCTTGCACGGATAGATACCGCACGGTGCGGGCGCGCCCGATGTGCTCTGGGCACCCATGCGCGGTGCGGGCTCGCGGTTGCCGCCCTGCGACATCACCGCGAAGGAGGTGCGGATGTAGTGCATCACCGAGTCCTGCATCGCCAGCTGCAGGCGCCGTCCCTGGCCGGTGGTCTTGCGCTCGTACAGCGCCCCGAGCACGCTGATCGCCATCAGCATCCCGGTTCCGGTGTCGCCGATAGTGCAGCCGGGCTTGACCGGTGGCTGTCCCGGCTCTCCGGTGACGCTCATGGTGCCGCCCGAGGCCTGCGCGATCATGTCGAAGGCAAGGCTCTGCTCGTACGGGCTGCCTTCGCCAAAGCCCTTGACCTGGCAGTAGATGAGGCTCGGATTGATCTCCTTGAGCACATCGTAGCCGAGCCCCAGGCGCTCGATGGTGCCGGGGGCGAGGTTCTCGGCGAACACATCGGCGGTCCTGACCAGCTCCTTGACGAGCTCGATGCCCCTCGGGTTCTTGAGATCGACCGTCGCTGATTTCTTGTTGGCGTTCAGGATCTTGAAGTAGTAGGAGTCGCTGGCCTTCGGATCGTCACTGGCCACCCGCCGGCCGGGATCTCCACGGTTGGGGTTCTCGATCTTGACCACATCGGCACCCAACCAGGCCAAGGCCTCGGTGCAGGTCGGGCCCGCTTCGAACTGGGTCAGATCGACGACCTTGACGCCTTCTAGGCAGTGCAGAGGTGCGAAATTTCCACTCATCGGCTCGTCTCCTGTAGGGCGGCACGCCACTGCCGAGGAATAAACGCGCGAACTTGGCTTGCCCAATGGCCCCACGAGTGTAGCGCAATGCCCGCCTGGAAGCGTCGAGCGTGGTCCAGCGGGCCCGAAGCTTCGATTCGCGGCGCATTCATTCCTGAATGCCCGCTATGCAGATCTGTCAGAGGCTCGCCCGGCCAGCCAATCCTAACATTCGTTGCGGGACTTCGAGCCGGATGTCCCACGCTCGAGCAAGGTGCTCGGGCGCGATGGCCAGAGCTTGAATCGTCAGGGAGAACACCATGAGCACAGTGCCAATGCATGCAACGACCCGGGTCCGTGACAGCGCCACACGCGCGGCTGGCGGACCGGACAGACAGGAGGACGCGCTCGAGCGGTCGCCAACCGAGGCGGATGCGCTGGCGCTCGTCGAGACGGCGCCGACGCCGCCGCTTGGTGAAGAGCATCTGCTGTCCAGAGCCAGCCTCGGCTCTACGAAGCGCTATCGGATCGACTTTCGGGCCTTGCGTGACGTCGTGCCACCGGAGGGCACGTCGCCCACGCCGTTCCCGACGCCGGGCGAGCTCGGGCTCGATGTCCGGAGCTACCGCCTGGTGGTCGAGTACCTCCACCTCGATCCGAGGACCTCGCTGGTCGACCTGACCCAGAGCGATCTACAGGCGGCTGCGCGGCACTTCCGCGCGACTCATCCCGATGACTACGAGCAGCGCATACAGCCGATACTCGACACCTTTGCACAATGGGTGGTGCTGAAGACCGATGTGCTGCGCTACTTTGCCTACGTCCACGAGATGCTGCAGGACACGCACAGTATCAACGCCGACACCGTCACCATCGTCGGCGATATGCTGCGGGTGCCGACCATGCCTGCCGAGAGTGCAAGCTTCGACGTCGCCGAGTTCATGCTGATCACGGCCGGTGCCGCGGTCGGCACCATCGGCGCCTTCAGCCTTCCGCTGGCCATCGCCGGCGAGCTCGCACTGTTCGCCCTGTCGGCAACGGTTGCCGTCGCCTCGGCGCATCAGCCGGACAACTGGACGCCTACGGACCCGGAGGCCGACCGGGTGCAGGGTCTCATCAAGATCCGAGAGCGATTGACCGAGGTCTACACCGCATCCCTGCGTCAGCTCGACGAGGTGAGCGAGGCCGTTCTGGCCGATTGGAAGCGCCTCAATACGGTCAGTCGCCTGATCCTGCCGCGCTCCGATGAGCGGGCTTCGGCGCTGACCGCGATGACCAAGGCCTTCGAGCGCAACGTCTGGCGCCAGCTGCTGCCCGGGCAGGTGCAGCTGCGCTACTCGAAGGTGACGCCAGAGGTCGTGACCCGCCTGCACAGCGCCGACCAGGACATCGAGCCGATGCGCAGCGTGGCCCTGAGCGCCTTCGCCGAGCGCGCGACGACGCTGATCGCGCGACGGATTGCCGAGGAGCCCGATGATCCCTTCACCGTCGTCATCGCACGCACCGGCCGCGCCGAGTTGGTGGACACGCACCTGCAGCGCCACTGGAACTTCGTGCTCGGGCGATTCACCTACAGCTTGCACCGGTTGGCCGCGCCGGGCGAGCCACTCGAGACGCAGGTCATGCATCGACTGCTCTCGTCAGGTGTGACGCGGCGCGAGCTGTACGAGAACTTCGGCCTGTCGAGCAACGGGCTGCCGCCGACCAAGCCCGCGTTGAACGTCAAGCCAATGACCTCGGTGCGCTACAACGTCTACTCGGAGAGTGCCAGCTATGCCACTGTTCGGGTCGACGGTGCCCCCTACATCCTGTCCTTGAACCGCACCACCGGGGACCTGTTCATCAACCAATGGATGCCGGACGAGACCGCCACACGCGAGGCCGGCGCGTTGACCGGTTTTGGTCCGATTCTGAGAGTCCTGCGCGCACGGGACGCCGACCACCAGCCCGTGGATCTGTTCCTCGGCGCGCAGCCCACGAACGGTCGAGTCGGCATCTACCGGCTCGAGGCCGCCGCACGGCCGGATGCGGCGCCAGCCGTGACGACCCGCTTGACCTGGAGCACGTCCGGGTGGACCGGATCGACGGTGTACACACCCATCGAGATCGGTGGTGATTGTCACCTGCTGGTGGCAACCCCCTCGACGGGCCAGGTCTGGATCAAGCGCGTAGGCCTGCGTGGTAACAACGTGACGGTCAGCGACGCCTGGAGCACCAATGGTTGGGTCGACTCCACCGAGTATGTGCCGCTGCAGCTGGGCGCTGAGACCTACCTGCTGATCGGGACGCCCGCTACCGGTCTTGCCTGGCTCAAGCGCGTCGTTCGCAGCAGCAGCGGGGTCGAGGTGCAAGCCGTCTGGTCGACTTCGGGCTGGAGCGGCTCGACCGTCTATCGCCGTGTCGACATGCCCGGCCGCGCGCTGTTCCTGGTAGCGACACCGAGCGAGGGCCGGGTCTGGCTGAAGGAGGTGCTGGTCCGCCAGGGGCGCGTCGAGGTGGTGGATCGCTGGAGCACGAACCAGTGGCTGGGTGCGACCACCTTCCAGTCGTTCAGCCTCGGCAACCAGACCTGGTTGGCGGTCGCAGCGCCAACGACCGGCCAGGTCTGGATCAGGTCATTGCTGAGCGTTGGCGAGGGCATCCAGGTCAAGCCCGCCTGGTCCGCGACCTGGCCGGCGGGTCGCCGCGAGTTCCTGCCCCTGTCGAGTGCGTCATCGACGCAGGATTCGAGCGCGGCGGCCTTTGGACAGCTGATCGCGGCGGCGGTCGACGCAGGCGTTGCAAAGGCACTGATGCTCGACACGCACAGCTCGAGCACCGACCTCGTGGTCTCGTGCGACGACCTGTTCGAGCTGTTCCCCAACCCCGATTCGCTGGCTACCTCCGTGTTGGCTTGAGCCGCGGCGGCAGCTAGGAAGACTCGGCTGGCACCGCCTCGCGGTGGTGCCAGCGAGGCATGTGCTCAGAAATACCTCATTATCGACCGTCACCGTTGCGCGCCAGCCTGTGTGGATGCCTGCTGCGGCCAGGTTGCGCGCTGTGCAAGCAGATGTTGCTCGTTGCGATCTACGCAATCGCGCCTGCGCCGCGTAGCGTTGCCTGGTATGTGCCACGCAAGCAGGTGTCATGGAGCATGTCTTTCGTAACCCGCTCAGCATCTGACCGGGCCCGGATGGGCAAGGCGGATTGGAACGATTTGCGCAGCTTCCTGGCGGTTGCCGAGAACGGCAGCCTGACCGGCGCCGGACACTCCCTGGGCTTGAGCCAGCCGTCGATAGGTCGTCGTATCAAGAGTCTGGAGCTGGCCATGCAAGCGCGCTTGCTCAGTCGATCGGGACAGCGCTATGCGCTCACCTGCGCGGGAGAACAGGTCTATCACCATGCACGGTCGATGCGTGACGCCGCCGATGAGATGGAGCGCAAGGTCGCGGGTCTGGACTCGAGCATTGCCGGCGCTGTCTGCATCGCGACCACCGAGTGTCTCGCCGCGGCCTGGCTCGTTCGACAGCTGGTCTCATTGGGGCGACGCCATCGTGGTATCCAGGTCGAGATCTCGGTCGGTCTCGGCATGGCACGATTGCACGATCGCGAGGCGGACCTGGCCTTACGTGTCGGCACGGTCGGTGACGAGGGACTGGAGTCCACGCGCGTCGCGCGCACGAGCTTCGGACTCTACGCCTCGCGGCGCTATCTGCAGAGTCATGGTGAGCCGCAATCGCTGGAGTCGCTCCGCAGGCATCGGGTGATCGATTCGCTGCTGGAGCTTGGCGATGTGCCGCAAGCGCGTTTGCTGAAGGCGCACATCCGCCAGAACCGTGTGGCTCTCTCGACCAACAGTATCGTCGCCCAGCTGCAGCTGGTCCGTGGCGGCGGCGGTATCGCTGCCCTGCCGCGTTATCTGGTCGCTGACGCGCCCGACCTGGTGCAGGTCCTGACACGCGATTTCGCCGTGCAGCGCGATCTGTTCCTGGTTCAGCATCGAGACCTGGTGCCAACGGCTCGATTCAAGGCGGTACGAAGCTTTCTGGTCCGGGCGCTGAAGCGCGACCAGCATCGCGTCTTCGAGTAGCCGTCAGCCGGCGCTCCGTCTGTTATCGGTCATGCCACCGAACAATGCCATGTCCTCGTCGACGGCCGTCTGCAGATAATCACGCAGCGCGCGGATCCGTGAGGTCGAGCGCCCATCACGATTCATCACGACCCACACGTCCAGGCGCACATCGAAGTCAGCGCCGAGAACGCGTACCAGCTCCGGCGCCTCGGCGGTCATGTAACTCGGTAGCGCTCCGATACCGAGGCCGGCCCTGATGCCGCTGAGCTGGGTGAGCAGGCTGTTGGCGGCGAACGCGACCGGCGCACTCGGCACGAGCGCGCGCAGCAACCGGACCTGCGCCAGCTGACCGAGCTCGCCGGTCGAGGCAACCAGCCTGTGCGAGCGGAGCGCCTCGATGGACATGGGCTCACCATGTTCGTGCAGGTATGCAGCCGAGGCGTATAGCGCGCACGTGATCTGCCCGAGTCGTCGGCCGATGAGCGCATCGGAGCCTGGCGTGCCGATTCGAAGCGCAAGGTCCGCCTCGCCCTGGGCCAGATCACGCAGCGCCGTGCCGACGATGAGCTCGACCTCGATCATCGGATAGCGCTCGGTGAAGGCCGGGAGTCTGGCCGCGACCCAACAGTTGCCGAGGCCCTCGGAGGTCGCCAGACGCACGCGGCCGGCGAGCTCGCTATTGCCGCCGCGGATCTCGTTGTCTATCTCATCGCTGCATTGCTGGATCCGCCGAGCCGCGTCCAGCATCCGCAGTCCCTTGGCGGTGAGCGCATATCCTGGTGGCGAGCGCTCGAACAGACGGGCTTCGAGCGCGCTTTCGAGGGCCTGCACACGCCGACTGATGGTCGGTTGCGCGACCTTGAGAGCACGGGCCGCCGCGGAGAAGCTCCCGGTATCAGCAACCGCCAGGAAGACGTGGATGTCGTTCAGATCGAAGCGCTTGCGCATGACCATGTCCCGAGATCGGCAAGGTGCTCGATGACCCCACTCCTACAGCGTTCGACCGACCGCAATTGGGCGCGCTCAGTCGACGGGCCGCTCGTCGCGCGGGCCGAGCGGCGGGCTGTAGATGATGATGCCCTTCATCGGCGACTCACCGACCACCACCACGCGATGCAGCAAGCCCGGCGGAATGCGCACGACCGTCCCTGGCCCGCAACGCACGGGCGGCGCCTCGCCCAGGGTCACGTCACAAGCACCTTCGAGCACATAGAAGATCTGGTGCTCGGTCTGATGCAGATGCGGCTCGGCCTCACCGCCCGGTTGCACCGTGCCGTGATTCATCTCGAAGGATCCACAAAAGGTCTTGTCCACCAGACGCACGTTCACCGTTCCCTGGTGGTCGGGCGGCGCGTAGCGTGGCAGATCGTCCAGATGAGCAATGAGGTGACTGTATTGGTGCTCTGCCATGTGTCGGCTCCGGTTGAGAGTATCTGCTCGCGGGGTCTGTTGCCTGCCTGCGGCTGGCCTGTCAGACAACGCCAATCAGTGCCTTGGCCACGCACTCCAGTGAATCGAAACGGGCATCGAAACCCGGCAGGATCATCACCTGATTCATGCCCGCGGCTTCCAGACCTTGCAGACGCTCGATGACCTGGTCGCGGGTGCCGATGATGTTCACCGCGCGCAGGATCTCGGGTGTGAGGAAACGTTCCTCCTCCGGTAGCACCCAGCAGTTGTGGCCGGCGTGAACCCGCTGATGCCGCCGTTCCTCCGGATAAGACTCGATGAGCGCCAGATAGTCCTCCCAGATGCTCGCGATCGCGGCCTTCGGTTGCTGCCCGAAGTTCCTGTACTGGTCGTAGGCATAGTGCACCGCCGCCATCGCCATTGGCCCGCAGTGGGCCTTCACACGGTCGGAGTCTACGGCCTCTCCCGGCTCGAGCACGCAGATTGCGGTCAAGCCGGCGGTGTAGAACGCGTCTCTGTCCAGCTTGCGCCCCGCGGCGCGCGCGCCGTCCTCTATCCAGCCCCAGACGCGTTCCATCGATCCGGGATTGGAGGTGACGGTGATCACCGCGCCGTCACCGTGTTGTCCTGCGAGCGCCAGCGAGCGTGGACCGAACCCGGAGACGTACAGTGGAATCGGATCGGCGAAGTTGACGAAACCCTTGTCCGGCATGATGTGGCGGATCGGGATGTCCCGGGTTCCCGGCGCGAGCAATGCCTCCTCGCCGCGCAGCAAGGGCCGCAGTGACTGCAGATAGCGGTCGTACTCGCGGATCCGCTGCGGAGCGAGCCCCATGATGCGCATCGCGGTGTTGCCCGAGCCCACACCGAGAAAGGTGCGTCCCGGGGCGAGCGCGTTGATGGTGGCGATAGAGGCCGCCGTCACCGAGGCGGGCCGGGTGCCGGTCACCGAGACGCCGGTGCCCAGGCGGATGGTCGAGGTGCGCACCGCGGCCAGCGCCAGCGCGGCGTAGCAGTCGGACCAGAGCATCTGACTGTCGGCGAACCAGGCGTGTGAATAGCCGAGCGCCTCGGCTTTGACCACGTAGTCGATGTCATTGATGTGCGAGGCGACGCAAACGCCGATATCCATCCGATCACTCCGCGAGTCGACAAGAGCTGGTCGCCTCAAACGTCACCAACGACATTGCGGTGTGCGCACCGGCTCGAGTAAGGGAAGAAAGGACCGGGCGCAAGGATGACACGAGTCGCGAGGCTCCGCGACCGGTCCGCCATCCATGAGATCGACAGGCCTGATGAGGCGCTGTCCGGGGGGGGGCGCGGAGTGGTTCTCGCACGGAGCGCTGACATGACGTCAGGCTGACTGGATGTGGAGTGGACAATCGCGCGACCCAGCGGGCTCTGCGCAGCGTATGGTATCGATTCGTCGCAAAAGTCGCGCTGGACCAGGCGACCGCCAACCCTGCCGCTGCGCTCGAGTGACAGCGCTATCGGCAGAGTCGGCGAGCCGTTCCCGCCCGGCCTGTTACTCGGCGTGGAAGCAATAGAGCAAGCCGTCGCCACCGGTGCTCTTCAGACCGTCCTGGCTACAGCCCCGGCTGCCGTGCGCGGAGTTCCAGGACAGCATGTGCCAGTCCTGACTGAGTCCGGCGCGATCGTGGTGCCCGACGATTGCCGAGCCTTCATCACTGCTGGTCCAGTTCGCGCAGGTGGTGTCGCCGCCAGCTGTGGAATACAGCCCGCTGGGATCGGAGCCGGTCAGGATGTCGTGCTTGTTGGGCTTGTCGCCGCGCGCATTGACGGGCTTGCCGTTCTCGTCCAGCCCGGTCTCCTTGTCGATCTTGTTGTTCGACGAATGCAGATCCGCCACATCCTTGGCGATGAGCACGCCCTTCGCGTTGTGCCACGGGCCGTTGCCGATCCGGTCGCGGGCATTCACACCGGGGATCACCCGCGCCGGGCGGACCGAGCGATCAATGACCGGGCTCTTGCTCAAGTAGGCGCGCCAGCCGTCGAGCGTCGAGCCGGCGGCCTTGGCCAGCCGAGCACAGTGGGCGTCCGCACCTTCCAGTCCACCGAGATCGGCGCCCTTGCCGGGTCCGGCGCTGGTGATGAAGAACGTCATGGTAGGCTGTTGCGCCTGCACCGCCGTCGCGGCGCCTGCGCAGAGCATGGCCATGGCCAGCAGTGTCGAGAGATTGCGCTTGTCGCTCACCGGATGTGCCTCCTGATCGGCTCGCCTCATGGTGGTATTTGCTCGCTTCGATAGCGATTGTCAGAACTTCGCGGTGAGGCTAGCACGCTGCCCGCGGCCGGGGCAGCGGTCGTGAGGCCGGGCGGAGTTGACAGTGTGTAGCCGAAGCCGATCGGAATATCTCCGACGTGGCGGACGTCGCCTACTCACTCACCGAGCGGGGCGACGCCCAGTCCGTCCGCGAGCGCCGCCAGATCTCGAATCAGAACGGGATGCAGCGGAATGCCATCCCGCAGATAGCGCTCGCGTGTCGCGTGACTACCATCCCCCGGCAGGCGAATCGCCTCGACACCGGGCATCCGCTGCGAGGCACGCAGGCTGCGTGCCAGGGCATCCACCTCACGGCGTAGCTGGTCCACATCGCCAAAGGCCTGCATCGAGATCGCCGCGATGAACTGACCGGTGTTGGTCACGGTGGTGTCGTCGGCATTGAAATCGACGACGTCACGGCCCATCGCCGCGCCGTTCAAGGTGCCGGCGAGCAGACCGAGCATCAGCGCCAGGCCAAAGCCCTTGTAGCCGCCGATGGGCAGGAGGAAGCCCTCGTCGGCCCGGCGCGGATCGGTGAGCGGGCGACCTTCGCGATCGATCATCCAGCCCTCGGGCATGGTCTCGCCGCGTTGCGCGGCGGTCTTGACCTTGCCGTAGGCGGCGACGGTGGTCGCCATGTCCAGCACGATCGGCGGCTCCTCGTGGGCCGGCACGGCGATGGCGATCGGGTTGGTGCTGAGGAGCATGTCCAGTCCGCCCCAGGGCGGCAGGTGGTTGGCGCTGCCGACCGCCGAGTACAGGCCGATCTGATTGCGCGTGAGCGGCATCCGCGCATACACCGAGGCCGCGCCCGCGTGGTTGCTCATGCGTACCCCGACCCAGCCGATGCCGTGCGCGTCCGCCTTGTCCATCGCCAGCTGCGCGGCGCGCGCGAGCACCAGGTGTCCCATGCCGTTGTCGCCGTCGACAAGCGCGCTGGCGCCGGCATCGCGGACGACGCGAATGTTCGGTGTGACGTTGATGCCGTGCGCACGGATACGCCGCACGTACTGCGGCAGGCGAAACACGCCGTGCCCGGAGGCGCCGGCCAGATCCGATCGCACCATCAGATCCGCGACCGTCGCGGCGTCCTCGTCCGCCATATCCAATGCGCCGAGCACACGGCCGATGAAGGCTGTGATCGCCGCGGCTTCGAATCGCTGTTCCGACGCCGGCATCGCCTGGTCTTGACCTCGTTGCTGTGAATATACCCGTGAAAACCGCCGCGGCTAAGCGGGACGCTGCGGTCCCGCGATGACCCGGTACAGGGTGCGGGTCTCGTTCAGATCGTAGTCGGCGTAGGCCTGGTGCATGCTCGTCCGGTCATCCCAGATGAGCAGATCGCCACGCCGCCATTGATGTTTGTAGATGAACTCGGGGCGCTCGATCTCGGCGAGCAGCTCGCGGACCAGGACATGACTGTCCTCGGGCGTCATCCCCTCGAATCGCTCGAGCTTGCCCATGTGCAGATACAGCGCCTTGGCGCCCGTGTCGGGGTGGGTGCGTACCAGCGGATGGGTCCACGGCGTGTCCGGATCCGAGTGCTTGAGCGTCGCCGCCTTGTGTGACTTGTACGGCGTCGCGCTACCGGAGTAGACGTTCACCGTCTCGAGGTTCTCGATGCGCTCGCGCAGCCGAGGCGAGAGCTGCTCATAGGCCACGCGTGTATTCAAGATCCCCGTGTCGCCACCGCCCGAGGGCGGCAGCTCGACCGCGTAGAGCGCGGTGAACGAGGGCGGCGATTCTCTATTGGTGTGATCTGTGTGCCAGTAGCTCGCATGATAGACGCGCTCACCGTTCGCGCCGGGAATCGTGTTGGAGACCAGGCTCACGCACGGGTTGTCGAGTCGATCGTCGACGAAGTTCTGTGGTATGGGCTCGCCGAAGCAGGCGACGGCATCCGCGAACTGGTCCTGCGAGAGCGTCTGGTCGCGAAAGACCAGCGCGACATGCTCGGTGAGCGCGGCGCGCAGCGTCTCACGCACATCGTCAGAAAGGGGCTTGCTCAGGTCGACGCCGATCACCTCGGCGCCGGCATGTTTTCCGAGTCTGTTCACCTCGATGGCCATGACCACCTCCGCAATGTTGCGACTAGCGATTACCAACCCGCGGCTCGATTCACCGGTGCGAGGCTTTGTTGACACTCGACGAGTAGGTCCTCAACGGACATGGAATCGAACCGTTCGGCGCAGCGTTCGGTGCCTGGCGCTGTCAGCCGATCCTTCAGACCTGTTCGCTCGATGCTGCATCCATACGAGCCCCCGTTTCGCATCGCTACCGTGCGGGCGCGGGCATATCCGGTAGCCGCATTCGGGTCGCTCAACAGCTGTCGTTCCGGCAAGGCAAACTCCGTGCCGCCGGCGGCTGAGACGCGACCACGAATGGCAGCGGCAAGATCGCCTGGCGGCATGTCCTTTGCTGCCACCTTGCGCAGCAGAGTATGTGCTACCTCATGCATGGACTGGCCACGCCCGGCCGCGCGAACACACAACCGGTGCTTCAGCGAGTCCTTGATACGTCGAACTGCACATGCTCGTCGTGAGATTCCTTCCGCGAGATGCCTGCAATCGATGCCCACATCGATTGCAGGCCAATCATAGGTATCGGCCGCATGCTCGGGCAAGTAGGTGGCGTTCCGCGGACGCGGGCTCGGACCCGGCACGCAGGTCCGGCGGGAGCCGTGGTCTGCAAGATCGCCGCGGCGCACGGCGTTTCGGGCCGTCCGCGTATTATCATGGAGGCGTGTTGTCGCAGCCAAGGAGGCGAGCAGATGTCCGAAGGCGCAACGGCCAGGGATCGCAGATACAGCCCCATCAATGTCTGGGTGAGCCGCACCAAGGATCAGCACGACCTGGTCGATGACTGGCGGTAGGCCTGGCACCGCGGCGCATTCAATGGCTGGGCCAAGCCTGTGGCAGCGAGGCGCGTCGGCAATGGGAGCGCAAGCCGGGCGACAGCACTTCCTGGGCCGACTCGGCAACGCCTTGGACGACGAGGTCTCGATTGACGATCACGAAGGGCTGGCATCGCCTCGCGTGGCTGGAACAGCTCCGGGAATACCCGTTGCCAGATCTGGATGATCGGGTCGTCCTGGTCCGACACTTACAGGCGCAAGTCGCCGCTCAAGGCGTCGACGACGGCCTCGAGCGGGTTGCGCGCATCGGTGACTGCGTGCAGCCGCTCGGCGTTTCGACGCGCGGTCCCGGGGAATTCATTCGATCGAAGCCTGGCTGCTGTCGTCTCGTGCCCAGCGGCGAGCGGAGAACAAGGGCTCGCTGTAGGGCACATGGCTCGAAGTCGTGTAGCCATCTACCATCCGGTACAGCCGGCCGTCCACGAGCACGATGTAGGGATCCGCGTCGAGGTTCAGGCAGGGCGCTAGATGTCTTACGCGTTTGCGGATCCGGCGGTGGAACAGGATCCGGCTTTGCGGGGTCGGATGGCTCGAGACCAACAAGGGTTGCGATCAACAACATCGGCAGGAGCCGATCGTTCAGGGGTAGCGCCAACAGGAAGAGGCCGATATCGAGCCAGAACGATGGTTCCGGCGTGCCGCTTGCCTGCCAGTCGAGGAGCAGCACCTGCCAGCAGCCAAGGCTCCACAACGCACCGAGCGCGGCTGCCGACGCGCTCGAAGACCGCTAGCGCTTGTCAACACCACCCCGCCGGGCTACCAAGCCCGCTGCAAGCGCGGCGAGCAGCGCCGCGCCGCCAGCCACGACCTGGATGCCAAGCCGCACCCAGTAGCGGCGTTCATCCCCAGCGACTCGAATCAGAGCGGCTCGCCTCACAGGTCATCGAGACCACCAAGGCGCCGGTCAGCAGCCCGAGTAGCAGGTCCAGCACCCGGTGGATCCGCGAAGAGCCGAACAGCTCGTGTCGATTGAGCGGTTCGCAGGTCGCGATTGGCACAGCGGTCAGCAGCAGGTACAAGGGCGCGGCTCCCCCGGCGGCCGCTCGACGGCCGCGGCTTTGGGGGCGACGTGCGCGATGCGAGCAATCAATCATGGTCCACCACAAGCGGTTGCACGCGATTCGAGATTTCATGCGGTTGCGGGCTGCAGTGACCGTGCTTCGGTCACCGGTCGCGATCGTGCAGATGAGCCGGTGGATGGGTGACCTCGAGCGCCGTGAACGGCTCGAGTATGTGGTACTCGTGCATGGCCCCGACCGGGACCACCCAGGCGTTGCCGGGCTCCAGCAACAAGGTCTGGCCTTCACACTCGAGTCGCGCGCGGCCGTTCAGGACGTAACCGACCGTCTCATAGGCGCGCGAGCTCGGCGCCGGCGGCGTGGAGGTCGGCTCGGAATCCCACAGCCGCATCGAAAGGTCGACGCTCGAGACCAGATAGGTCTGACCCATGGTCCCGCGCGGCGCGTGAGCACTGTCGATCTTCTTCACTGTCGTATCCGTCATGGTTGCTCTCCCGTGCAAGCGTGTCGTAGCTGCAACTGGCATCGAGGATCAATCCTGCAGGACAGACGCTCGAGTCGAATACGCTGTCCTGCAGGACGACATTCCGATTGCGCCAGTTGACCGATCTCATGCAAGTCGTCGGCCATGCACGGAGCACGGGATTCACACTTGCCGAGCGACGCTGGTGTGCCGGCTTCTTTGGATCGGCGCGGGCCGCACTGCCGCGGCTGGAGCCCGAGCAGGTCTCGCGGGATGGTTCGTGTGAGCCTCCGGCGGTCCAAATCGACCGATGCGCGGATCGCGAACTTGTAGATGAGCTCAATCCCGCCGCAGCTTGTCGGAGACAGCTATAGGGGTGATGCAATTGAAGATGACGATGTACGAGGAAACGATGAAGGTGATGATGGCGGTTGCCTGGATCAGGTGTGATGCCTCTTTGCCAATCAGCGCCGCGCCGGTCGCCACGTAGGCGATGAGCAACGAGAACTCACTGATCTGACCGAGTCTGAAGCCCAGGTCCCAGCACAGTCGCTTGCGCTCGTGAGCATTGCGCAACAGCACGTAGAAGACGGTGGGCTTGGCCGCCAGCATCAGCGCGGCGAGGACGCTGGCCGGTAACAGCACATCGACCAGCAGGCCGAGGTCGAAGCGGGCGCCGAGTGAGAAGAAGAACAGCACCAGGAAGAAGTCACGCAGTGGCTTCAGGCTGATGGCGATGTACTGCGAGATGGGGCTGGTAGCCAGTGACACGCC
>JAGRHX010001449.1 GCA_020444775.1 Gammaproteobacteria bacterium | reverse complement strand
CGGCCGATGGTGATCACCTATCGCACCTCGGCCCTGACCTGGGCAATCGGCCGTCGCATGCTGCACGTGGAGCATGTCGGCCTGCCCAACCTGCTCGCGGGACGGCGTCTGGTCCCGGAATTGTTGCAGGAGCAGGCGACGGCGGATCGGTTGGGCGCGGCCGTGCTCGGCCAGCTGGACGCACCCGATCACGAGACCCGGGCGCTGCAGGCGGCCTTTGAGCAGATCCACCTTCAGCTCCGCCAGGACGCCAGCGCGCAGGCCGCGCAAGTGGTGCTCGAACTGGCCACCAACGGCGTCCCCGCAGCGCTCGGCGTGGCCGCGGACGGTCAGACCGCTGATGACGGCGCCGCCCAGCACAGGACTGAACGGTGAGGCCGGTCGGTACGTCGGCCGGACGACCAGCTTCGGGTGGGCTCGTGTCGAGTCTGGTAGCCGGTGCCGACGAGGCCGGACGGGGGCCACTCGCCGGGCCGGTGGTGGCGGCCGCGGTGATCCTGGACAGCGCGCGGCCGATCGACGGCCTGGACGATTCCAAGGCACTCAGCGAGCGGCGGCGATTGTTGCTGGCGGCACTGATACGAGAGCGCGCGCGATGCTTCTGCGTGGTTCGGGTGGACGCTCAGGAGATCGATCGGATCAACATCCTCAACGCCAGCCTGCTCGCCATGCAGCGTGCGGTTCGCGCCCTCAGTGAGCGGCCGGACGAGGTGCTGGTCGATGGCAACAAGGCGCCGACCCTGGACATGCCGGTGCGGGCGATCGTCGGTGGCGATCGACTCGAGCCGTGCATCAGCGCCGCATCCATATTGGCCAAGGTCACCCGCGATGCGATCATGTGTGCCCTGGATGCGCAGTTCCCGGCCTACGGATTCGCGCGTCACAAGGGCTATCCGACCCGGGCGCATCGTGAGGCGCTGACCCGACACGGGCCCTGTGCCATCCACCGTCGCTCGTTTGCGCCGGTGCGTGACGCGCTGATCGCCGCTGGCTGATTACCGTTGAATGAACGCAGCGCCGAGGACCGAGATGCAAGCACCATGAGCGAATCGAACCACACGTCGGCAAGCGTCGGCTTCGTGCATCTGCACCTGCACTCCGAATACTCGCTGCGTGACGGGCTGATCCGGCTCAAGCCCCTGGTCAAGCGTGCGGCCGAGCTCAATATGCCGGCTGTCGCGGTCACCGACCTCGATAATCTGTTCGCCGCGGTCAAGTTCTACAAGGGCGCACTTGAAGCCGGGGTGAAACCGATCCTGGGCTGCGACCTGGCTTTCCGTAGTGCCGACACTGAGGCCGGTATCTGTCGTGTGGTGCTGCTCGCGATGTCGGCCACTGGCTACCGCAATCTTTCCAACCTGATTACCGCGGCCTATCGCCATCAGCAGCCCGGCGAGCTGCCGATGGTCGATCGGGACTGGATGGATGACTGGTCCACCGATCTGATCGCGATCAGTGCAGGTCTGCACGGTGATGTCGGTCAGGTGCTGATGGCCGGAAAGCAGACCGAGGCGCAACGCCTGCTGGACGGCTGGCTGCGGACCTTCGGCGACCGCTTCTACCTGGGGGTGAGTCGGACCGGCCGGCCGAACGAGGAGCGTTGTCTGCAGGCAACCTGCGATCTGGCGATTGGCAACGACGTGCCGGTAGTGGCCGGTAACGACGTGCGCTTCCTGGTGTCCGAGGACTTCGAGGCCCACGAGGCCCGGGTCTGTATCCACGAGGGGCGATCGCTCGCCGATCCGCGCCGTCCGCGGCTGTACAGCGAGCAGCAGTATCTGCGTTCGCCCGAGGAGATGCGGGTCCTGTTCGCTGACCTGCCGGGGGCGCTTCAGAACAGCGTCGAGATTGCCAGGCGCTGCAACGTGGAGCTGCAGCTGGGCAAGAACTTCCTCCCCGAGTTCCCGGTGCCGGCGGGACAGACCGTGGAGCAGGAACTCGAGCAACAGAGCCGGGCGGGGTTGGAGCGGCGTCTGAGCAAGCTGTTCCAGGGGCGACCGGAAGCGCTGCAGGCGGCGCGCCCG
>JAGRHX010001448.1 GCA_020444775.1 Gammaproteobacteria bacterium | reverse complement strand
AAACTCGGGCCGCGGTGAGCGAATGCCCACAGGCAGCGCTTCTCCAAGGGGCAGCTCTAGATGTGCAATGCACGCTCAGAACAAGACTCTATGTGGGAATTCGACCATATGAGCAGTTTGCCAAAGGGACTCGGGCTGCAGCGCCTGACGACGGCATTGTGCGCATGGCGAGGTCCAGAACTGGCAGCGCTGGTCGCGCCTGGCGCGGTCTGTGGCTCGCTGGCTCGTCGAGGGTTCGAGCGCTGCGGGGGGTGCTGGTCCCAGCCGATAGCCCGATCGGCTTGCCGTTTCCGACCCATGGGATTGCGCCGGCGACAGTGACGGTGGCCGAAGCAGGCGCGAACGACGTAGTCGCAAAATTCAGTGAAGTGTCCGAGCTGAGAGCGCGGGTTGACGGAGAGGGCACGGTGCGCTCGGCCGCCGTAGTCGGTGGCATCCTCGCCTCCGTGCCGGTTGTCTGCGGCAACGCTGGACCAGTGTGCTCGATCGATGTGACCGATGGCACGCGCGTAAACCACGAGTGCGGATGGGCGGAATTCACCGGGCTGCCGCGTGGTTTCCTTCCCGTCTTCGTCAATTGGTCGCGCGTACGCGGGCATGCTGTGCCCTGTGTGGCGTCATAGCGCCGCACAAGGGGGAGGATATCGCCAGCGTGCGCCTTTGCCCGCTCGTTGCGCGGTTGTTGCCGGATTGTTGTTTAGTGATTTCGAGTGCACACCATCCATCTCGCGTGTAACGAGCGCGATCTGGATATCAGACATACCTCAATGGACAGTCCCAGGGAGTATTGCGAAATGAATCACCGCACGATGAAACACGCACGCAGATCACTTGCACGCCTACCTCACCTCATGCTTACCACTCTGTGCGCAGCCGCGCTCAGCAACGCCGCAGAGGCCGCGCTGGATACTGCGTGCTCAGTGTCCGTCACGGCAACGCGAGATGGTGCGGTCGTCGAGACCTATACGACGGATTTCAGTGTGGCGCGCAATGTACCGTTCTTCGATGATTTCTCAACTGCGACGCGGCAGAAGGAGTTCCGCGCGAGCGTCACGCGCGAGAACGATGGGGTCAAGGTCCACATTGCCTACTTCAGCGATCTCGGTACTTTTCATGCCGCCTCATTCGAAGCAGACATGCTCGTTGCGCTCAAGCCACGAACCACCTCTGGCGGGAATGGCTTCTTCCTCTCCTCGGCCAACACCCCGGTCAATGGCAATCATGAGGTCCTATACACATTGATGTGCAATCGCACATAGAGGTCGTTCGCTGGAGTATGTGGCCGCGATGTCGTCTTCCTACCCGACGTGCACCAGTCATTGGCGCTGCGCGCCAAGCTTCGTGCACGTCGGGTAGGAGCGGCAGGCCAAACCAGGTGCCATGCCGCGGCCGCCGTATCCGCGTACCACCTTCGTAGGCCGCTCGCAGGTCGTTGTTCATGGTCTTGGTGGGGTAGGCGCCGCAACCAGACCGTCATTGCAGTTCGTCGCGATCGAAATCGGAGCATCGGAATTGTCGACGGACAGCGCCCACGCCACGCACTTGGGTGTTGGTCTGCAGAGACGGTCGGATCTCGCGCACGAGGCAGTGGGTCGGGCGATGCGCGCCGCGTGGTGCTACGCTAGGGGCCAGCCCCAGTGTCGGGGAAACATGGAGAGTGCCCCGGGTCTGACCACCCACACCAAGAGTAACCACAACCATGAGCACCACCGCAACGGCCGCCAAACGGCAAGCCCCGTCCGCCGCGCGCGCGGAATGGGAGGCGCAGATGAACGCCTACCGCGAGGAGGGCAAGCAGCGTGCGCTTGCGCTCGGTAATCGCGGACCACTGATTCTGGACCGAGACGGCCGGCTGCATCCGGACATCGAAGCGGCCTACTGGGCGCATGGCTTCTACGTGTTCGAAGGCGTCATCGACCCCGCCGAGCTCGCCGAGCTGCGCGGCGCGGTGGATGGCATGATCGCGCGTGCGCCGGTCGCGCCGGGTGCATCCCTGGACGCCGAGGGGCGGCCGGCGCTCGGCCGCGACTACGCCCGGGATCCCTATGAGTTCTGCCGCTCGCTGAGCGACCCGCATGGCGGCACCGACCACAATCAAGGCCGCCACCCGACCAAGATGAGCGAGCCGGAGCCCGATGCCGGCGCACCGGAGTTCGCACTCATCAGGCTGCGCGGCATGTGCATGGCGATGCCGGCGGCGCTCAGGCTGTACGGCCATCCCAAGCTGCTTGCCGTCGCCCAGACACTGAACGGTCCGGACTTCACGCCCTTCAACGACGTCATCTTCGTCAAGCCGGCCGGCATCGGCGCCTCGATCTCCTGGCACCAGGATGGCGTCACCCATTGGGACAACCCGGATTGGAACGAAGGGATACACGGCTTCAATTTCCAGACCCAGCTCTATCCGAGCACGGTCGCCAACTGCCTGTGGGTGGTGCCGGGTACCCACAAGCTCGGCAAGATCGACATCAAGCGCATGGTCGCCGAGGCCGGTGGCAGCGATCGCCTGCTCGGCGCGGTGCCGATGTACTGTGAGGCCGGAGACGTCACGCTCACGAATCGCCAGACGCTGCACGGATCGTTCGCCAACACATCACCCGATCCACGTATCTCCATTACCTTCGGCTTTCACCGTCGCAGCTCCGTGCTCGGTCAGCTGCCGCGGCTGAGCATGCGTGCCGACACACCCATCGACGAGCAGCAGATTTTCGATCGCGCGGCGGTGATCCAATTGGCAATCGATGCCCGTCGCCAGCATTTCCCCGACGAGACGCCGTTTCGCTACCAGCCGTTCGCCGGGTTGGAGGACGAGTTCCGTTACGACGAGTCCAACATCCAGCGTGTGCTGCGCGACTACAACACCAAGGATCTGTCGATCTGAGGCACACGCAGCGCCGCCTCACGCGCTCTTGCGACTCGAAACGAGCGGCGTGGCATCGATAGATCGACTACGTTAGACCCACCGAGCCAGGTCACGTGGTCGAGATTGCCGTATTCTCAGGGTGCCTGTTCGTCGACCCGTGCGACCTTCTGGTCGATGTAGTTGCGGACCAGGTTGATGTGCATACGCAGGTTGTAGAGACGGTCGGTGTACGCCAGGGGCACCGAGATGTCGTTGGCATTCGACTCTATCTCGTCGAGCTCGGCGTGAAGCTC
>JAGRHX010001447.1 GCA_020444775.1 Gammaproteobacteria bacterium | reverse complement strand
TTGCCGCTTCGGCACACCCGCTCGAGAGCGGGTGGTGGGAAGCTCATAATCTCCCCTTGGTGGTAGCGGCAACCGAAGTCGGCTACCGATACCGCGGGTCAGGCACGGATTTCTGGCCGGTCTTGGAGGCGGAACTCGGTCTAACCATTGGCGGGCCGGCACGGCAATGGATCAGGGATATCTTTGCTGCGGCGGCTTCCGTTTTTCGAGGCGCGCAGCCCCCGACTACTCAGTGGGCCACCGCATTTCGTCTCATCGCCTGGCCGATCACCCATGCGCTGGTCCCGATCGAGTTCCATCGGCCGCTCGCGTTGGCGCTCGCAGGCCTGCGAGTCAACGTGGTTGGCATCGATGACGAGTCCCTCTATCGCGCGATACGGATTAGCTCGGCAAACTCGTCAGCGCGTTTCTCGACCCTCCTCGAGGATGCAGGCATCGTCGTTGCCGTAGCGAAGAGCCTCCTCGGTGAACAGTCACTTGAGCTTTGCCCAGAGACAGTACAACGCATTGCGGATGACATAGCCGCCGACCACGTCGCGAGGCGGAGCGTTGCCTCCGCTCGCCGGATCCAGCGCCAGGGCTCGAGAGAACAGCAAACTCCAACGAAGACAGCTGCCCTCCCCTCGATCAAGGGCACGCTGCAATTGCGGCGCCGCGATGACGCGCTGAGTCTTGAGGCATCGTTTCCGCCTATCGAACCGCGACTCGTCGCGCGCCTGAGGAGGGCGCTACGAAGGCGCCGATACGCCCCCAGACTCTGGGGAGTGACGACCCGGATCCCCAGCGAGCAGCTACTTTCCAGCATCCCATTTGCGCTCAAGCTGATGTCAGTTCCCCCGGGCGACTCAGCGCTGCTGCCTGGCCTTGTAGAACTGGATATCGAGGAAGACCTTCGGGAGACACTTCATTCGTTCGATCTGAACGTCACACCTCCCCTTCTGTTCGCGGTCGGTGCAGACAATGAGGTGGCACGGCTCGTAAGAGCATCCAACATCGCTGGACACCGCACATATTGGCTCCTCACCACGGCCGCGGATTCACCTTCACTGGCGGGATTTCCAACGCTCGGAGAGGTCGGACCATTCGCCTGCTATGTACTGGACCCGACGGATGAACGTGCGTGTCAGGCGTTGTCAAACCATGGGTTCGTTGTCGGGTTCGGCGTCTCGGTCGCGTTTGCCGGCGCGCCACCGCTCGTCCACCATGCGACGATACCAGCCTTCCTTGCCGGTGATCGGCGGATCGTCGTACCGCGCCGCTCTTCCCCAAATGGCGTCCTCGTCGAAGTCGATGGCCATGCAGTTCGTGCTGGTGGTGATGAGGTCGTCCGTGTGGTTGTGCCGGTGGGGGAACACGTACTCCGAGTGTCGAGCGGTCTCGAGTCCAGAGACTTCGTCTTCCGGGGCGTGCCGAAGGCGACGCCGATTGCTATGGCCGTGTGTGGTGTCTCCGCGTGTTCGTCCGACCTGACAGTCCAGGCGCTCCTGAGCGGGAGTCTCGCCTTCACCGTCGAGAGCTTTGCACCCCTGGAGGGTCTTGAACTTACCGTTGAGATCGAGGCAGGGGGGCACAAAGTCTTCGCGTCCGCACCTCTGGGACATCTCCCACAAACGATCACTTCAGAACTGGAACCGTTCGCGAGCCTATTGGACGACGCAACGCGCGAACTGCTGATCCGGACCCCCGGCCCCATTGTGCGCCTGCGCGTCGGGCGCCTCTGTGAACGAACTTGGACGTTAGAGCACCGCGTCCGGCCTTGCTGGTGGGTCCGGGGCTCGAATGGCCGCGTGGCGCTCTCCGGCGAGATGGGGGAGTTACCGTTTGGTGAGGTGGACGCGGCCACGCCGCATTATCCTCCCGCGGCAGGGCTATTGACGCCCGGGCTGGATGCGAGGCTTCTCGTCCCATTTGGGTTGAGCCTCACGGACTACGGGGAAGCTGCGTCCTTCACGACCTTCTGCGCGGCTCCCAAAAGAGTTCCTCTTGATCCTCCGGCTATACACAAGCCACCACTTTGGCGCCGTCGGCGTGGTGAGCGAGGTGCGGTAGGGCTAGAAGACCTAGTCGAGGCATATCTCAGGTGGTCTCTCGCGGAGTGCGATACGGTGATCGCGGCGATCCGTAGGAAGCAGATCACCAGTGTGATCGATGGTTGGATCGCCGAGATCTGCTGCGGTCCCGCTTGGTGCGAACTGGAATTGCATCTCCCATGGACCGAGCCATGGGGGAGTCTGGTCGATCTAGCACACAAACGCGGGCTCGGCAGGGACGAGTATGTCGACTTGCCCGAGCGTGTTTGGCTGCAGGCCCTAGAGGCCGCCATTACTGAGCTTCGACGTGAGCTGCCGGAGTTATGGTCGCTTGCGCGGCCGCCGTACGACATCAGTGAGCGAGATTGGCGTGTTGTGGAACTGGCATTTGAGAGAGCCTACGAGTCTGTTGGCGCTAGATACAGAAAGAGCGGCGACACGAAGACCTCCGATGCCTTAGCGGAGGCGGACTTCACCGCAGACAACAAGCCAGAGGAGTGGCGGCCTATCCTTGAGACTGTATCGGCGCAAAGCGACCTACTTCCGCTCGCTTCTCTGTTGCTTCCGTCTGATGCCGCGCTTGGGTTTGTGATCATCAATCCAACGGAAATGTCCATTGACGAGTTCTGCGAGGAACTCACTCGGTGGGTGCAACAGAACCGAAGGGCGCTGGCCGGGGGGCCACCAAACGCAGACACATTTCGGGCCATCGTTGCCCTGTGGACCGAGCCGGAGGCCGCCGTGAGGCTGGATTGGCGAGGAGCTCTGGACACCATGCTTGCGGAGCGGGCCGTGGCGCGTGCCGCTCGCTACTTGGCGCTCAGGCGTCGCCAAGCGCGCCGCGGAGGTGTCGGATGACGAGAAACCCCTATGTTGACCTCTGCCTAAGTGTGCAGGCGGTGCGTCGTTACTTCGAGAGCATGCGCACGCCACTCGCTCCGGCTGTCGGTGTAGCGGCCGCTCTATACACTCACCAGGTAGCCAACGTGCTCCGCGTTCTGACGGACGTCCGGGTGCGGCACCTCCTTGCAGATGAGGTTGGCCTCGGGAAGACAGTTCAGGCGCTGATGGTTTTGAATGCGCTGCGAAGCCAGCGCCCGCGCCTCCAGGCGCTGATTGTCGTGCCGGACCGACTGGTGCCTCAGTGGCGCGACGAGATCATGTCGCGTGCCCACACTGCGCCCTTCGATGAAGAAGGACGCGACGTGCTTGAGGGCGGACAGTACATACGCCTCGCCTGGGAGGCTCAGCTTCGGATGACCAATCCCGTAGGGCAGCCGCGCTTGACGCTGTCGGATATTGATCCTGGCCGTTTTGATGTCCTTGTAGTAGACGAACTACACAGCCTGACCTCAGCCATGCAGGATCGGATCGTGCGCGTCGCCTCCAACTTCCAGCATGTCCTAATACTTACCGCCACACCTAAGTTCCAGGACATGAGGCGACATGCCCAACTCTTTGCCATCCTC
>JAGRHX010001446.1 GCA_020444775.1 Gammaproteobacteria bacterium | reverse complement strand
TTCAACCTGCTCTCGGACAGGCGCGATCTGGAACGTATCGCCGACGGTATCCGCCGTCTCGCCCCGCTGTACAAGGATCCGGCGATGCAGCAGATGATGAGCGACCCCTTTCCGGCCAGCTACTCGGACAAGGTGCGTCAGGTCGGTGAGATCAACGGCAAGAACCGGTTCCTGACCAACGTCATGGCTGGCTTGCTGGACGGCCCGGGATTCTTACGTCGCTATCTCATCGAGAAGCTGATCATGGAGGGATTCACCCTCGATGGCGTCTGCAGGGACGAAGAGGAGGCCGAGGCCTTCATCCGACGCGCCGCGGTCGGCGTCTGGCACGCCTCGTGCACCTGCCGGATGGGCTCCCGCGACGATCCGATGGCGGTGACCGATCCGGCCGGCCGGGTGCATGGTATCGGTGGGCTACGGGTGGTGGACGCCTCGATCTTTCCGGTGGTGCCCTGCGCGAACACCAACCTGCCGACGATAATGACCGCGGAGAAGATAGCGGACGCGATCCTCGACGAGCCACACTGAGGGTCGCGCTGAACGACGCATGCGCCAGGGCGGCAGCCGGTCGTTTCAGGCGGCTGTCGTCGACGCGCAGAGTCCTTGCGCCTCGTCCTTCAACCAGGCGATGAAGGCCTGCAAGCTGTCCGATACCGGGCGACGGGGCGAACGCACCAGAAAATAGCCGATGTCGGTGGACACGCTCGCGTCGAACAAGCGCACCAGTCGGCCGGCATCCAGATCCTGTTGGACCAGCGATCTGCCGACCAGCAGCACCCCCTGACCTGCGACCGCTGCATCCACCGCCATGCTGGCCAGGGAGATGCAGAGCTCACGCTGCCCCTGCAATTCCGGCAGACCGACCACGTTCAACCACATGCTCCAGTCGGGGTAGTGCGCGGAGCTGCCGTCGTACTCGGTGTGGATGAGCGTGTGGCGCGCCAGATCCACGGGGCTCGCCAGTTTGGGACCGCGCTCCAGCAGCCGCGGGCTGCACACCGGAAACGCGGTTTCCGCAATCAGGCATTCGACCTCGAGGCCCGGATAGTCACCCCGACCGTATCGAATCGCCATGTCCACGCCCTCACGGTCCAGATCCACCAGCGCGTTGCTGGCATCGATCCGCACGGCCACGTCCGGATGACGCAGACCGAAGGTCTCGAGCTTCGGTATCAACCACTTACCACCCAGCGACGGCGCGACGCTGACCGTCAAGGCGCGTCTTTGGTTGAAGACGCTGAGCTGCTGCACCGCGTCGGTCATACGATTGAAGGCCTCGGTCAGAGAAGGCGCCAGTTGCTTGCCGGCCTCGCTCAGCGTCACGCCGCGGCTGACCCGCACCAGCAGTCGCGTGCCGAGCTGCGCTTCCAGCGCCTTCACCTGGTGACTGACCGCCGCCGGTGTCACATGCAATTCCCGGGCGGCCTGACTGAGGCTGGAATGCCGGGCCGCGGCTTCGAAGGCGCGCAAGGCATTGAGTGGGGGCAGTCGCCTGGACATTTTAGATTTTCTTGAAATGCTTCGAAAAAATGATCGCTTGTAGCTAGAGCGCTCGTCGCGGAAAGTCTGGCTTGTGAACGCCATCTACACCAACGCCTGACACCTTCCAGCATTGAGGAAAATTAAAATGTCCATCCATCACGCACAAGTCCCTGCGAGACGCACCGGTCGAGGCGCTCCACTCGGCCATCCACTGGCCGCGCTGCGCCGGCTCATCCAACGGATCATCCTGGAGCGCCGCTACCGGCGCTCCGAGCGGATTCTACGGGCGCTCAGCGATCGCATGCTCGCGGATGTCGGTCTGCACCGCGGTGAGATATCGGCTCGCGTGCGTGGCCTAGGCGGATCCGAATCGGTCCCAGCACCGCGTGCCCGCCTGCTGAGCCTGGAACGGCCCGAGGTCGAAAAAGCACATGAGCTCGACCGTGCGGCCTGAGGCGCGGCAGAGCCGGACGAGCGGATTCCAGCTACCGGTCCCGGACTCAAACCGGGCTCCGGCGGCTGCTGACTACAGCCAGCGCTTGCGCCGGCGGTA
>JAGRHX010000116.1 GCA_020444775.1 Gammaproteobacteria bacterium | reverse complement strand
AAGCCGGCGATGCGCGCGGAGAAGATCTCGATGCGTCCGGAGGGCGTCGCGAGCGGATGGGCATCGGGATCGCGCCTGAAGTCCTCGAGCATCACCACCGGCTGATCGTCGCCTTCGATGTCGATGATGCCCGACTGCCAGAAGGCGTCGAACGGAGGCAGCGTGACACCGGCCTTGGCAGCGCGTTCCCGACTCTCCTGGTACATGTGGCTGAGCCAGTCCCTTGCGGTGCGTCCCTGTGTGAACCGCTCGCCGGCGCCGAGCCGGTCGGCCAGCGCGGCGAAGATCGCATAGTCATCGCGCGACTCGGCCAGTGGTGGGGTCACCTGGCTCATCGCCACCATGTGGCCTTCGCGGTTCGAGTAACCGATGTCCTCGCGCTCCAGCGAGGTGGTGGCGGGCAGCACGATGTCGGCGAGCCTGGCGGTCGGGGTCCAGAACTGCTCGTGCACGATGATGGTATCGGGTCGTTCCCAGGCCCGTCGCAAGCGATTGAGATCCTGGTGATGATGGAACGGATTGCCGCCGGCCCAGTAGATCAGCCGGATGTCCGGATAACTGTGCTCCTCGCCGTTGTAGCGAAAGCGTTGTCCCGGGTTCAACAGCATGTCGGCGATACGCGCGACCGGTATGAAGTCTCGAACCGGATTCTCGCCTTGTGGCAGGGTCGGGCCGCTGAAGCGCGGGTGCCGGCTGCCCATGGTGTTGGTGGCGCCGTAGCCGATGCCGAGTCCGCCACCGGGCAAGCCGATCTGACCGAGCATCGCGGCCAGCGTGGTGAGCATCCAGAACGGTTGCTCACCGTGATGCGCGCGCTGTAGCGAGAAGGCGATGTTGAGCAGGGTGCGACGGCTCGCCATGTCCCGTGCCAGCGCGACGATCCGTTCGGCCGGGACCTCGGTGATCGCGCTCGCCCAGGCGGCGCTCTTCGGGGTGCCGTCGCTCGCGCCGGTCAGATAGGGCAGGAAACGATCGAAGCCGACGCTGTACCGGTCGAGGAACTGCTGATCGTGCAGGCCTTCGCTGTACAGCGTGTGCGCGATACCGAGCATCAAAGCGGTGTCGGTGTTCGGCCGGATAGGTACCCACTCGAAGGGCTGGCCGGTGTCCAGGTCATCGCGTACCGGAGAGACGTTGACGAAACGGGCACCGTTCGCGGCCATCCGGCGCAGCGCGCCCGGCACCCGGTGCTCGGTGGTGCCGCCCGCCGAGACCTGGGCGTTCTTCTCGGGTACGCCACCAAAGGTGACGAACAGCTCGGTGTGGGCTTCCAGCACCTGCCAGTCGGTGTGGCTGACGAACAGCTGGTCTATCGAGGCGAGGATATGCGGCATCAGCACCCGACCGGCGCCCAGACTGTACGAGTCGTTGTGACGGACGTAGCCACCGACGGAGTTGAGGAAGCGGTGCACCTGGCTTTGCGCATGGTGGAAGCGACCGGCGCTGGACCAGCCATAGGAGCCACCGAAGATCGAGCGGTTGCCGTGCTCACGGCGAACCCGTTCGATCTCCGAGGCCACGAGGTCCACCGCCTCGTCCCATTCGACCACAACGAAAGGCTCGCGACCGCGACCGCTGCCGTTGCCACCCGGACCACCGTTCAGCCAGCTCTTGCGGATTGCCGGGCGCTGGATACGGGCGCGGCGAAGCTCTGGTGCAAGAGCATGCAGACCGATGGGCGACGGCGCGGGATCGTCCCTGAACGGACGTAGCGCGGGCTCCCCGTCGGGGTCACGCTCGACCTCGTAGACGCCCCAGTGCATCGCGGTGTAGTAGCTCATCGATCCCACCCGTATCGTGCTGCCCGGTCACGGACCGGGACCGTTCGTGGCCGGCGACGCGGAGACCGCGTGAGCGGCTTCGCGTTCGCTACGTGCGCTCGTCCCGCGTCGTCGCGGGGCGCGATCAGCCGGTCTTGGCTTTCAGCGCATCGAGCTGCGCACGCGCGCCGGCAATCATGCAGGCGAGATCGGCCGTCAGCATCACCATGTCGAAGCCACGCTGCACGGCTTGCGCTGCGAACTCGGCGCCGGCGCAGTGCATGACGGCCTTGATGCCATGCTTGTGCGCGGTCTCGAGGATCTTGTCGCAGGTGGCGAGATGGGTCGGATCCGGATTGTCGGCGCGTGGCGGGAGCCCCAGGGCAAAGGACAGATCCGCCGGGCCGATGTAGACGGCGTCCAGGCCGGGTGTCGCGCAGATCGCGTCCAGATTGGCCAGACCCTCCTTGGTTTCGACCATCGCCATCACCACGATCTCGTCGTTGGCCTTGGTGAAGTAATCGGGACCGCCATAGTGGATCGCCCGCACCGGGCCCGAAGAGCGCATGCCAACCGGTGGATAGCGGCATGCCGCCACCGCGCGAGCGGCTTCCTCGGCATTGTTGACCAGTGGCACAATGATGCCGTAGGCGCCGAGATCCAGGGCCTTCATGATCGCCGCCGGATCGTTCCAGGCGACCCGCACGACCGGCGTCGTCTCGGTCTGCGAGATGGCCTGTAGCATGGGCGCGACGTCCTTCATCTCGGACGTCCCATGCTGCAGGTCTACGCACAGCGCATCGAAGCCCTGTCGCGCCATGATCTCGGCAGTGAAGCCGTGGGACACCGACAGCCAGCCGAGCGTCACGTATTTGCCTTCACTCCACATCTGCTTGATCTTGTTCGGTCGCATGGTCACCTCTTTTGTGTTGTCACGTCCGCCGGCGGCAGCGCTTGCGCGAGCATACCGACGCCGGCCTGCCGCGGCGAGCGGGATTGCACAGGAGGTCAGGGACCATGCCAGCGCTCGACGTCCAGGAAGGTGCTCTGATAGGTGGCGCCGGCGCCGATGTCCGTCAGCCGGCTCGAGCAGAGCATGTTCACCGTCCCCGACAGCGACTCGTCCGCCGGACGCTGACCGGGCACCAGGACCACGCCTTCGCTCACCTCAGCGCTGACCGTCAGATGCAAACCGATGCTGCCGAGGGCGTTGAACAGGCGCACCGCGGCGCCGTCCTCCAGTCCCCGTCGTTCGGCCTCCGCGGGATGCAGCACGCAGCACGGCTCGCCCTCGCGACGGCGCAGATAGTCGTTGGCGGCGTAGGCCGTATGTGCCTGGAAGAAGCCCGGCGTGGTCAACAGCCGCAGCGGCCAGCGCTCGGCGTCGGCCAACTCTTGCGGGTCAGGCTCCCAGATCGGCATCGGCGGAACGCCCTGAGCCGCCAGCGCCTCGGCGTAGATCTCGAGCTTGCCTGAGGCGGTGCCGAAGGCTTGCGCGGCGTCGCTGGGCGCGACCTTCACCGGCCGGTTATCGAGCAGTGATTGCGGATCGATGTCGGCCACCGCACCGGTCGCATTGGCGAAGAAGCGTGGAAATATCTGCTCTGGCTCGAGCGTGAAGATCTCGTCCGCCACGCCCATACGGCGCGCCAGCGTCTGGGCCAGGCGCATGTTCGACCAGGCCTCGCCCTGGGGCTCGATGGCCGCCGGCGCGAACTGCATGTAGTAGCTGCCATAGCTGCGATAGAAGTCAGAGGTCTCCAGATAGGTCGTCGCCGGAAGCACGATGTCGGCGT
>JAGRHX010001445.1 GCA_020444775.1 Gammaproteobacteria bacterium | reverse complement strand
CCTCAAGGTCTATCGGGCCAGCATCCTCGACCATGTACGTCTGTACGGCGAGATGCATCGATTCCTGCCCGCTTGGATGGCCAAGTTCACCCGCCCGAGCCGAATCGCCGAGCAGGTCGTCAACCATCGCGCCCGAAGCTTCGGGCAGAGCAAGTACGGAATCTCCAGGACCGTTCGCGTCATCCTGGACCTGCTCGCGGTGTTGTTCTTCCTACGCTACAGCGCCCGTCCCGGACATGCCTTCGGCACCCTGGGGCTCGCGCTCGGCACCATTGGCGGTGCCATCCTCACCTATCTGCTCGCACTGAAGCTGCTCGGCTACGACATCGGCGGTCGACCGCTGCTGCTCACCGGTGTGTTGCTGGTGGTGATGGCCGTGCAGTTCATCACCACCGGCGTGCTCAGCGAGCTGCTGGCGCGCATCTACTATGAATCCGGTCGTGCCGATGGCAGCGCCTATATCGTCGCCGAATGGCGGCATCCGCGCGACGGCTCGCCGAAGCGCAATGCCGGCGGTCCGCGTTCACAGGCCGAGGATCCACCGCAACCCCACGCTCGGCGGCGCAGTACCGCCGGCCTGTGGACCGAGCAAGGCGCGTCTGGCGATGAGCAGGATACGAACGGTTGGCATCGAGCCGACGACTCCCGCGACGTCACACCGGACGACCGCCGGTCGGCGCCAATCGGACAGCATTCGGACCCACGGCGCGCATGACACCTGCGGCCAGGGGTCTGGGTCCGCGGGCTCCGGATCCGACCGCGAGCACACCGGCGAGCACCAATCCTCGAACGCTCGGCGGGCTTCCAGCGAGCCAGACCGAGGCCGGCTCGGAACGCCTGTGGACCAGCCGATTCCTGCTCGTGCTGCTTCTGCTCTGTCTCTACCGCCTGGCCGCGACGATCTGGCCGGGCATGGATCTGTTCCCGGACGAGGCCTACTACCACGGTTGGTCCACGGCGCTGGACCTGGGCTACTACAGCAAACCACCGATGGTCGCGTTGCTGATCCGCGCCGCGACCGAGCTGTTCGGTGAACACGAGGCTGCAATCCGATCCGCGGCGCTACTCTGCTACGCGCTGGCCTCGGTGTTCGTGTATCTCACCGCGCGCCTGCTCTATGACCCACGCATCGGCTTTCTCTGCGGCATTACCTTCCTGACCCTGCCACTGGTCGGATTCTTCTCACGCTTCATCACGACCGACGCGCCGCTGATGCTGTTCTGGACCGCGGCGCTGTACGCCTATGTGCGCGCGGACCGTCACGACCGGCTTGTCGACTGGAGTCTGGCCGGCCTCGCGGCCGGTCTGGGTCTGCAGAGCAAGTACACCATGATCGTGTTCGCCGTGTGCGTCTTTGCGCATCTGCTGAGCAGCGCGAGCCGACGCCGCAGGCTGCTCAAGCCAGGCTTCAATCTCGCCTGGCTGATTGCACTGCTGGTGTTCCTGCCCAACGTGTGGTGGAACGCCCGCCACGATTTCGTCAGCTTCAGCCACACCGCCGAGATCTCGCAGCTGGACCGTGAGCTGTTGCACCCGGACAAGCTGCTGGAGTTCACGGCCTCCCAGCTGCTGGTGTTCGGTCCGCTCTGCTTCCCCCTGCTGGTGGTGCTGACCACGCAGATCGGACGTTGGTGGCGCGACGATCGCTTGCGTCTGCTGATGCTGTTCAGCCTGCCCTTCCTCGCCCTGATCATGCTGCAGAGTCTGCTCAGTCGGGCGTTCTACAACTGGGCCGCTCCGACCTACGCCGCGGCCAGCATCGCCATCAC
>JAGRHX010001444.1 GCA_020444775.1 Gammaproteobacteria bacterium | reverse complement strand
CCCGTTCAGTGACACGTTCAGTGACCAGGATGCGCAGCACGCCCTGCTGCTTGACTCGGCCGAAGGCCAGCCACTGCGCCGCGCTGTCGGGCATGGCGTTGCGGATGCGTAGCACCTGCTCGCGCTGTGAATCGGTCAGCTCCCCGGTCCACTCCTCCACCTGCTCGATGGTGCTCTCGGCGCGTCTGCGCAGGCGCTCGTCGGTCGGCAGGTGCAGCCAGTGTCGTTCGATGAAGGTCTGGTTCGCCCTCTCGAAGCTGGTCGGCAGCGACGCTGCCTGCGTCGCGCTCAGTTGATTGAGCAAGCGGGCCGCGATGGGCAGGGACTCAGAAACTGTATGTTTGATCAGTTTCTCGGCATTGACAAGCCAGGTCCTGGCCTCGGTGCGCTCGACACCGTTGCCGACCAGCGCGATCGCCTGCTCCACCAGGGCGATCAGGGCCGGTAGCTCGAGTCGGCGGTGGCTCTCGAGTCGTTCGGTCAGAGCCTCGGTCAGCCACGCGCGCTGCGCGGGCTCGAGCTCGATGTAGCTCTCCACCTCGCTGACCAGCAGCCAGTCGGCATAGTTGTAGGCGAGCTGGCGGAGGCTACAGGCGCTGACGCCGAGAAACAGCACCAGCAGGGGCAGAGCCGCCAGACCGAACAGCCGCCGTCTTCGCAGCGATACCGGGGCCCGGGCGTCCAGCGTGCCGGTCACGACCGGTCGCAGACCGTCGCGGCGGGCGGATGTGTCGAACACGGCTGAGGATGCGGGCATGGCTGATCGCAGCGGCTCGGGCGCGATACGACCCGGTCACCCGCCTGGGGGGCCGGGCCGCCGCGGAATGGGGTGGCGCGTCCCTGCGCCGTGACGGGCGTTGGTCCGAGAGGCCAGCGCATCCATTATGTGAACATCATCTCCGTCGGCACCGCCGTGCCATGGGTCGAGAGATCGGTCAGTCGGGCCGACGTGTCATCGAGTGGCTCGATGAGCAGGTGGCGTCGCGATATCGCCCGCAGCTCGGCTCGCACCACGACGTCACAGCTGACGTGGCGACCGACGAGGCTGACCAGCGGTCTCGCACTGGTGCCGGCAGCATTCGCCCCGGCACCAGTTTCGCTTGGTGGCGCTCCGCCCGCGGCGCCGCGGATGGCCTCGTTGGCGCCCAGAGCGTTCACCGCGCCCAGCGGATCTATGAGATAGAAACGTTCGCCGGCCAACAGGCGGAATCGATTGCCGCCCAGGCTCAGGCTGGCGCAGCGACCGCGGCCGATGCGCAGGACTACCGGCTCTCCGCGGCTCAGGCTGCGCAGACCGGCATTCGGCCCGTGCGCGTCGGCGCGATTGCGCTGCGCGCCGCGCAGCGGCAGACGCCGTCCCGTGGCGCCGCCGAGGCCGAGGATGCTCGCGCGCGACGGTGAGCGATCGGTCGCGGCGCGCCGATCGTCGCCGCTGTCGGTGCCGATCGAATCCGCTGTTGCCGGGGGCCGTGCACGTTCCCACGCGTCGCGCCGCAGACGCAGCTCGAACACGGTCTTCAGCAGCTGCTGACGTTTGCGCAGGAATTGCGCGTACTTGACCAGGGCGACGCGCTTGTACGCATTCTCACGCGGGCTCAGATGCAGCAGCGCTTCGAACAGCTCGCGCCAGCCGTTGGCCGGGTCGAAGGTGGACAGGCTCAGGCTGAGCAGATGCTCACTGACCAGCTGCGGCTCCAGCATGCATCGCGCCAGCACCGGGGCCAATCGGGATTCCTGCTGCAGATGGAGCTGAAGCTGCGCCTGCAGGGCCTGGTCCGACATGGCGAGCATCTCGACCAGGGCCTCACTGGCCGGCTCGGTGCGCGCCTGTAACGCGAACGCGAAGACTTCCGGATCCTCGACCTCGACGGACTCGTTGGCGAGTTCCAGCTGCAGCGGACGGGCGCGGACACGACCGACGACCCGCTCCAGCGAGCGCAGCATCTCGCGTTTGCCGGTGCCGAGATCGAAGCGTGCCAGCAGGGCAGCGTGTGGTCGGCGCTCGGTGTCGGCAGCGGTGGTCGTGGTGGTGCCGAGTGCGATGCTGCTCATGCGTGCCCCGCTCGGTCCGATGAGCCTGACGCGGACCATGCGCCGCCTTGCACTTGCAGGCTGCTCGAGTGGCAACGCGAGCGTGATGTCCGGCACCGCGGCCGGCGGCTGTACCGCAGGGCATGCTCGGTGTCTGGACGCTGGCTCGCGGTCATGCTCGGTCCTCGGTCCGTGTCCCGTGTGAGCCTGGTCCCAGACATCACCAGAGACGGTGTTTGCGCTTGTTTGTGTTTATTATCAAACACTTACAAGACTATATTGATAAGTTGAATGAAATAGTATCCCTAACCAGGAAAAGATTCAAACATTTTGCTTCGTGTAGCCGCGAAGCCTTCTCGCTGACCGAGTTGCTCTCGCGGACGAAGACGCGTGCCTTACAGGCTGACGGGGAGACGCTGAACGGATGTGCGGATCGGCATGGGCCGGGGCGCCGGCGTGCCCACCCGCACCGGCGTCTCGCGTTCGATTGCGATGGAGGACTCGAGGCGGGAAGGGGCGGTGGGAGCAGGGGCGCCGCAGGGGTCCGCGCCGGCTCGGATCAAGCCGGCGTCAGCACCTGCAGGAGCGCGTCGAACAGACGTTCCAGATCTTCATCGTCGTTGTACACATGGGGCGTGACGCGCAGGGCATTGCCGCGCTGACTGAGATGTATGTCGCGGGCACGCAGCGTCTGCAGGAGATCGCCAGGGAAGCCCTGGGGCCGGCTGAGACCGAGAAAATGTCCGGCGCGATGCGTGCGGCTCGGAGCGATGAGTCCGAGACCGGCGCCGCGTTCGAGCGTGAAATCGACTATGCGCTCGGTCTTCGCGAACAGCGTACGGGCGATGTCCTCGACGCCCCAGTCCAACAATTGTTCGAGCGCGGCCACCGCCATCGGCATCAGGTGGAAGCTGGAACGCTCACCCATGTCGAAGCGTACCGCGCCCTCGGCGAAGCGATCGGTGTAGTCGACCAGCCGGGAGAAGTCCTCGCTGCCGGCGCGCCCGATCCAGCCCTGTTCGAGCGGCTCGCCGTCGAGCCAGCGGTCGGCGACGTGCAGGAAGCCCAAAGCATAGGGGCCGAGCAGCCACTTGTAGCAGGCGGTGACCGCGAAGTCGGGGTCCACGGCGCCTAGATCGATCGGCAACGCGCCCGCCGATTGGGTCAGATCCAGCACCAGCGCGGCGCCGTGTTGTCTGCACAGCGCACCGACCGCCTCCAGGTCGATGAGTGCGCCATCGGTCCAGCGGCAGTGTGGCAGCGCCACGATGCTCAGCGCTTCGCCGTGATCGTGCAGCGCTCGTAGCAGCGTCTCGTTCAGCGCTTGACCGGGCATGACCTCTATCTGCGCCAGTCGCGCGCCGCGTTGGCGGGCCAGCGTGCGCCAGGCATACACGTTGGACGGAAACTGGTCGGCCAGGGTCAGGATCGTGCTGCCCGCGGTGACCGGCAGGTTGCGCGCCGCGACCGCGATACCGTAGCTGGCCGCCGGCACGATGGCGATGTTGCGCGCCCGGCTGCCGAC
>JAGRHX010001443.1 GCA_020444775.1 Gammaproteobacteria bacterium | reverse complement strand
AGTCTGGCCAGGTGGGTGTACGGAACCGAACGAGCTTGTCAGCGTGTCCGAATCGAGGACATACATCAGCGCGTTCACGACGCCGATCGGCATGGACTGCTTCGAGCCTGGAGACAGGCACTCGAACAGGGCACGCGCTTGTCCCAGTCCTACAGAGTGTACGATGAGTCTGACGATCTGGTGTGGGTTCGAGAGGATGCCGAGGCCGAGCTCGACCCTGGGGGTCGAGTCAACCGACTTGCCGGTACCGTCCAGGACATCACGAACTCGAAGCGGGTCGAGGAGGCGCTGCGTCTTTCCGAGCGGCTCCTGGAGGATGGCATCGAAGCGATGCCGGTGGGCTTTGCGATCTACGATGCGGAAGAGCGGCTCGTGCTGTGCAACGACAGCTACAGGGCGACGTTTCCGAAGAGCCGTCATCTGCTGAAGTCCGGGCTCCGTTTCGAGGATCTGGTCCGCGCGTCGGCGCCGGACGTTGCCGCCGAGCTGGGGTTCGATGACCCGGAGTCATATGTGAGCTGGCGTATGGACAGCTTCAGGAACGGGGCCGCGCCCTGGGTCCTGCGCCAGAGCAACGGACGTTGGATCGAAACCTATACGCGTCGCAGCATCAACGGCCGATACATCTCCGTTCGTGCGGATATATCCGAGCGAAAGCACCTGGAGGAACAACTCCAGCGGGCACAGCGACTCGACGCGGTCGCTGGACTGACGGCCGGGATAGCCCATGAGTTGAACAATCTACTCGCGGTCGTGCAGGGGAACACCGACTTGTTGCGCGGCCATGCGGCTCATGCCCACGGCTTCCTGGAGTCGATCAGCAAGGCTGTTGGTCGCGGAGCTGAGCTGACCCAGCGATTGCTTGCCTTCTCGAGGCGACAGAGTCTGCATCCGGAGCACGTCGAGCTAGGCCAGTGGTTGCATGACATGGCCGGTCCCATTGAGCAGATGCTCCACGAATCCATCGACGTCCAGGTGCAGGTCGAGCCCGATCTATGGGCCGTGGCGGTCGACCCGGGACAGCTCGAGAATGCTCTCATGAGCCTGGTCATCAATGCCCGGGCGGCCATGCCGGCGGGTGGCGAGTTGATCGTGAGCGCCTGGAACGTGGCGGCCGGGAACGAATCAGAAGGTCTGGATCCGCAGCAGCAGTACGTCGCTGTGTGCGTGGCAGACACCGGTGCCGGTATGTCGGCAGAGGTCAGGAACCGTGCCTTCGAGCCGTTCTTCTCGACCAAGGGCATCGGTGAGGCCAGCGGCCTGGGGCTGTCGTCGGTCTACGGCTTCGCCCACCAGAGTGGCGGTACGGCATCATTGGAGAGCGCCCTCGGAGCGGGCACCAGCGTAACCGTCTTGTTGCCGCGCCACGCCGAGCAAGCAAGTCCGCCGAGCTCGAAGGAACGACCACCACGGGTCGCGGGCCGTCGAGTCCTGGTGGTCGAGGACGATCCGGTCGTACGCGAGGTGCTGGTCGCCATGTTGGAGTTCCTGGACCTGGAGGTCAGCGTGTCCGAGAGCGTGACCGAGGCTCGAGATGTGATGTCCGGCGGACTCGACTTCGACCTGGTTCTGTCCGACGTGGTGATGCCCGGCGAGAGCGGGACCGATTTCGCGCGCGAGCTGCGTCAGACGCGGCCCGGTGTGCCGGTAGTGCTCATGTCCGGGTACAGTCCTGAGCACTTCGCGGCGCACACCCGAAATCTGGACCCGGAGGCGCTGCCCCGGCTGATGTTGCGTAAGCCATTCACGCTCTCCTTTCTGACGAGCGCGGTGCATGACGCGCTGAGCGGGTAGGGCCGACGCTCCGCCGTCTGGTCAGTGCGCGCTAGAGACGGTATCGACGATACCACTTCGAATGCGCAGCCTTCGTAGCATCCTTCGTCGAGAACTTCTTGGACGTCGGCGCACCGGCACGGGACCGAGTCGAGGGCATGCGCCGGTGCTTCTCCTTATTGGATCGTCTCTGTAGTATCGGC
>JAGRHX010001442.1 GCA_020444775.1 Gammaproteobacteria bacterium | reverse complement strand
TGCTCTGGCCCGCAAGCTGCTGCAGGTCCTTGACGCGCTCGTTGATCTTGGCGACCGTCGCAGCGCGGCCCTGCAACAGAGCGAGTCTTTTCGCGGGGTCCGACTTGCAGCGCCAGCCTGACGCGCTCTACGCGAACTGGGCGCTCGCCCTCACCGGTCACTCAACGATCGACCTCCCACACCACTGCTGTAGTGGCGAGACCGGGTACTTGCCGATCCGCCAAAGCGAGCGGCTGCTTGATGCCGGTCAGGGTGAGTTCGCGCGATCGATTCGACTGGCTGCAACCGCTGCGAACCCGCCTCTGAAACCCAACGCTCGGCGATCAGCGCCCCGATTCATGCGGCTGACCTGCTGTGCCGATTTCGGCCCGCTCGCATGGGCTGCTTTAAGGTCGCCACGGGCAACATCGCCTCCCGCTTCTCGACCAGGAAGTCGATCAGAGCCCGCACCTTCAGCGGCATCTGCTCGCGTGTTGGCGCATACAGGTACAGGCCGGGGAAGGGCTGGCACCAGGCCTGCAGCACGCGCACCAGCTGCCCATCGGCGAGCCAAGGTCGCAGCGCCAGTTCCAGATGCTGAACGAGCCCGACGCCCTGCAGCGCGGCGCGGATCATGCCGTCGTCGTCGTTGGTCGTGAAGCTGCCGTGCGGCTCGACAGTGAAGGCATGCCCGCCGGCTCGCTTGTTGTCCCCGGGCTCGGTGAACTCCCAGCGGAAGATCGCGCCGCTGCTCGTCTGCCGGTAGCGCACACAGTCGTACCGCGCCAGGTCAGCAGGCGTCCCGGGCACGCCGTGGCGGGCGAAGTAGTCGGGTGTCGCCACCACCGCCATCTCCATGCGCGGCGTGACCGGCACCGCGATCATGTGCTCGGCCAGGCTCTCGCCGAAGCGGATGCCCGCGTCGCAGCCGTCGGCGATGATGTTCGACAGGCCGTCGTCGATCACCATCTCCAGCTGCAGGCCCGGATGGCGGCCGAGGAACTCGCCCAGGTGCGGCTCCAGCAGCAGTTTGGCCGCGATGCGCGAGCTGTTCACGCGCAGCAGCCCGGCCGGCTCGCGCCCCGCATCGCCGACTCCGCGCAGCGCATCGTCGATGCCGGCCAGCGCCGGTTGCAGCGCGTCCAGCAGGTGCCGCCCCTCGTCGGTCAGCGACATGTCGCGCGTCGTGCGATGCAGCAGGCGCACGCCCAACCGCTGCTCCAGCGCCTTCAGGTTCTGCGACAGCGCCGCGCGCGTCACGCCCATCTCGGCCGCCGCCTTCGTGAAGCTGCCGCGCCGGGCGACGAGGGCGAACCAGGCCAGCGATGGCAGCAGGGCAGGGTCGATCATTGTTTAGCTCACGTTACGTCTGTGCTCATCATTATGAGCTTCTCAAACCCTAATCGGATTTCTAAAGTGCCACCCATGCACTGGCATCCCGCTCGGTGCAACCACCGACCGAACAGGAGCACACCATGCAGACCGTGACTTTCAAGAACCGCAACGGCCAGGGCATCACGATGGCCGCCGACATCTACACCCCGGCCGGCTTCGACGCCACGAAGCCCGAGACCCGACGCTACCCGGCGATCGTCGTCGGCCACCCCGGCGGCGGCGTCAAGGAGCAGGCCGCCGGCCTGTACGCCGCCAAGCTGGCCGAGCAGGGCTTCGTCGCCGTCGCCTTCGACGCCTCATACCAGGGTGCCAGCGGCGGCGAGCCGCGCCAGCTCGAGAACCCCCATGTC
>JAGRHX010000115.1 GCA_020444775.1 Gammaproteobacteria bacterium | reverse complement strand
TGGCAAGCACGCAGCGATGCAACGGGAGGGTCTTTGCGGGATGCCGGGCGGATCCGAATCTATCTGCCGCCGCTCGCCGACCGCGCCGCCGCGCTTACGGAGGTGCGACGGCTGAAAGGGTTGGGTCTGGATGCTTTTGCCATGACCGGTGCGCAACAGCGCAATGCCATCTCATTGGGCGTCTACAGTCACCTGTCGGCCGCCAGCAAGCGCGCCGAGGCGCTGCGTGCTCGAGGGCTGGATGCGCGGCTGGCACCGGTGGGCGCCGGCCTACCCTACCTGGACCCGGCACAACCCCGCGACCGATTCGCGGTCAACGTAGACAGCGTGTCCGATCCGGATACGCTCACCCGCGAGTTCCTCGCGGAACATGCGCAGCTGAGCATCGAGCGTACCGAGTGCGTTGTCCGTTGAACCCGGCCAACGCTGCAACGCCCAGCACGGCAAAGTGCAGCTGAGACCGCGACACATCACTTCCGCCCGGTGCTCTTCCCGCGCCTGCGAGCGCAGCCCTCGGTATCGATCCCATACCTGAGTCGACCACCCGGTCGGTCGGAGGCGGGGTCACCTGCCGCTCAAGACATGGATGGACCCGCGGCAACGCGCAATCGAAGACTGAACGAGACAGCGTTCCGCGGTATTCACCGCCTCAGCCGCGTTGCCCGATGTCGAGGGCCGGCGCCTCCCGCCGCGGCCTGAACCCCGCTGTTGGCAGCACTCGCAGGCTGCGAGTGCAAACGGCTGTGCCATCCAGAAGATACTGCCAAACGCCGCGTCGTCTGCCAAGACTGCGCGGCGCGCTCATCGTTTTTATACTCAAGCCCTGGATGCGTTCTGCCGATGTCCTGATCGTCGTGCGTATTTCCCGATCGCTCACGCCCCACAAGCTCGAGCGTCACGGATCTCGCGCGCCTGCGTCCGGGCCATGCCCGACGTCGGTCGACCGGGCCCGGCAACGACATCGCGCAGCAGCCGCTGCGTAATGATGGTGCACGGTATGGGTGCCGATACAGATCCTGGATGGTGCATACACCTGCCTTTTGGATCGACTCGCTACCCTCTGACGCACGGAGCGTGTCGGCAACGGCAGAGCCTCTGGTATCCGCGTGGCGAGGCGCGAACGCTGCCACCCGCAGATGCCGGCCTGGAGGGCACGATTCCGGCCGTGTCCAGGCGGGTGACAGGCCAGACCGCCGTGCGCCGACGAAGTCGACATTGATGGCGAGCCGCGAGGCGCCAACGGAGGCGTAGACGCTGATGACTCACAAGCATTCCGCGAAGAACTCCAGCACCACTGACACCGGTAACGGACATGGCAGACGGCTGCTCACCGATACCGACATCCACGCCTTCTTTCACAAGCAGCTCGACGAAGCGCTGAGTAACCAGCGACTCGATACGACCCCCGAAGCAGTGAGCTACGTTGTCGATCTGCTGGCGCGCTTCTCACGCACCGATCAGCTGTTTCAGCGTAGCAGCGGCAGCTACGGTCTCAAACCGTTGGCTCTGCACTACGCCGAAGCCGTGCAGAGCAGCACCACGCAGGAGCGCGAGGATGCACTGCGCAAGCTCGGCGACGTCGCCCTGTTCATCTCGGGTCTGTTCGCCCAGAGCCTCAGCCGCAAGCTGGTCGACGTCGATTACTACATCGCGATGGGCGGCGGCGCCTACTCGTGCCTGGCCAACGGCGCGGCACGACGTGGCCGGGAGGCGGTCGGCGCGGTGTTCGCCGAGCTGGCGCAGAAGTTTCCGGGCTTCGTCGAGGCATTGGCGGAAATCGGCGACGCCACACATCTGGCCAGTGACAAGGATCTGCTGCGCAGCTACGAGATCTGGCTACGCACCGGCAGTCCGCGTGCGGCACGCCTGCTCGGGCGAGCGGGCATCCTGCCGGTCGCTCACGAGTACGGGCTGCCCAAGCACTGAGCAGGGGTACGCGCCACTCCCCGTGCCCTTGAAGCCCCGTCCCGAGGTACCGACCCATGCCTGGACCGAGCAGCGAGCAACCGGAGGCAGCGCGGCAGCGTGTGGCCGGAGACGCGGATCGTGCCGCCGAACCGGTGGCGCCCGCCGCAGTCGGCACGCTCGCCGTGCGGGCCATGCAACGGCAACTCGAACGCATCTATGAGGTGGATACCGGCCTGGACGTCACCGACTTCCTGGTGACCGACGTGCAGGTCGCGCGCCAGCTTGACAAGCAACAGGCGCGCGCCACCACTGAAGAGACACTGTACGTGATGCAGGAGGACGATGACCTGCACCTGAGCCTGTTCCTGGCCGAGCGGCTGGTGAAGGATCTGGGTCGCGACAATCCCATCGATACCCTGCACGCCGGCAATCTGTCCGGCTATTGCACGGCGCTCGAGGGGGTCAGCCACTTCGTGTATGTCGCCCACAACGCACGCTACAGCCGCGCGGTCAGTCTGCTCGAACTGGAGCTACAGGCCGAGATAGACAAGTACGTGAGCAGCGTCTTCCTGTTGGGCAGGCAGGGTCTGGGCAGGGTGCCACGTGGCATGGTGGACGCGTTGTTCGGCGCGCCGGAGTTCGACGACTCGCTGGACTCCACCCAACGCGCCCGCTACGAGCAGGCGAATCGTTACGCGGAGCGCTACTGCTCACAGCTGGAGCGACGTTTCCTGTCGGGCGGCAAGGCCGGATTGCTCAATGAGCTGCGACGCTTCTACCGCCTGACCCAGCGGCAGAAGATTTCACACATAGAATCGCGGCAGAATCAGATCAGGCACTGAGCCGCGGCCGACGCGGGCCAACTCGCCTCCCCGACCGCCAGCCAGGGGTTACGGATCGGGATCGTCATTTCCGGGGTGCTCACCCACACAATCTTCATCCTATGCAGGTGCGACAGGCAGACAGATGCGTGATGTAGGCAAAGCCCGTCGCAAATGCCACGATCAGACCTGCTGCAAATCCGATCAGTAATGCCTGATCCCGATCCTGGATCAGGAATCGGAACAGTATGATGGTGCCCACGAACGCGACCAGCGCTATGGCCATCAATACGTACGTCTCCATCGAAGCGCCTCATCTTAGCGTTATCGTTTTCCGTTCGAACTGACGATCTGTCGTTCGCGGTGCTCCTGTCGGCGTCCATCGCCGCTCACGATCGATCACGATCATACCGCGCTCATTCTGACAGGGTCGGTGACGCCAGCGATTCGTTCAGGATCAAGATATTGCACAATGACACAATCATGCCAGCGCGGCGACGACCATCAAACGTGGTCAATACCTGATCGGCCGGAACCGAGCGGACGTCCGCGCCCGGTCCGTGTCGACCAGCGACGCCGCCGACGGATCCGGGCAGCGCGGCCGGCGAACAACCGGCCTTCCCGGGCCGCGCGCAATTCTACTGCAGCGCGCAAGGATTCCCAGCCCTGGGTCCCGCGCCCGGCGGACACGCCATCTCGGTCCCGAGGCGCTATCATCGAGTCATCGCGGATTGGCTCTGCGTCATCATCTGCAGGGCACATTCGAGGCCAGGCGCCTGCACGCACCCGGCTTCGGCAATTCATTCGAAGGCCGTGATTACACTCGAAGGCCGTGATTACAACGGTATGTGCAAGGAGACTGCATGACACCGCTCAAGGTATGGGATCTCCCGGTTCGTCTTACCCACTGGCTGCTGGTGCTGCTCGTGCTCGGGCTCTATCTGAGCGCCGAGAGCGAAGAGGATTGGATGGACTGGCACCGTTGGATGGGCTATGCGGTGCTGACCCTGGTTCTGTTCAGGCTGCTGTGGGGCCTGGTCGGCAGCCACACGGCACGATTCTCCAGTTTCGTCCGCGGTCCGGTCGGCATCCTGCGCTATCTGCGCGGCGAATCGCCACCTGGACTCCCGGGGCACAACCCGCTGGGCGCGCTTTCGGTGCTGGCGCTACTCGCGGTGCTCGCCTTTCAGGCCGGCACCGGACTGTTCGCGTCCGACGACATCCTCTTCGAAGGGCCGTTGTATGACCTGGTCGACAGCGACACCGCCGAGCGGTTGACGGGCTTGCATCACTTCAACTTCGATCTTCTGCTGATCCTCATCGGCCTGCACCTGGTGGCCATCGTCTTCTACCTGGTATTCAAGCGCGACAATCTGGTGGGGCCGATGCTGACCGGCTACAAGACACTGGATGCGGACGGGCTGGCGCGGGCGGAGGACGCGCGGGTACACGAACTGTGGCTGCGCGCGCTGGTCTGCCTGGCGCTCTGCGCCACGGTGGTGGGACTCGTTACACAGCGGGTGCTGTTCTGAGACGAGCGACGGTGTGATCCGCACCATCATTCGCGTCGGTGTGCGGTGGCCGAATCGCCGGGCAGTCGTGCCGGTGCACGGCTGAGGACCGGTCGGGCACAAATCCGGCCGATGGGCCCGGACGACGCCGGCAGCCGGCCGGCATCGTCCGGGTCTGCGCTCAGCTCTTCGGCTTGCGGTAGTCGTCGTGGCAGCCCTTGCAGGCCTTGCCGGTCGCGGCGAACTGCTTCTTCATCGCCGCTTCGTCACCACTCTTCGCGACCATGGCGAGTTTCTCGGTCTCGTCCACCAGCCGCTGCCAGGCCTGCTTGAAGCCCGCCGCGTCACTCCAGATCTCGGGCTTTGCGCGGGTCTCGATGTCCGCCATGTCGGACCCGGCCGGGAATCCCTCGGCGATCCGCGGCGCCATGTCCGCCACGCGCTCCGCGCGACGGGCGAAATCCTTGGCATCGAAATCCTTCTCGCCCTTGACCATGGCGCCCATCACGCCGAAGTCCCACACGATCACCTTGAACACGGACTGTCGGTACTCGATGGCCTTCTTGGCGTCCTGCGCCATTGCACCACCGGACAGACAGACCAGCATCATCACTGCACACGCACGAGCTGCAAGCTTCATGTAGACCTTTCCTCCTATCAACACAGCCAGATGTCGATCCAACGTTCGCGAAGCAACGATCTGCTCCCGCCGGGGACACCGCCCCTCACCACACGCCCGATCGACGCACGTCGACACGAACGATGCCTGCACGGTCCCGGACAGGCGCAATGCTCGTTGCAAAGTCGACTACGCTCAAGCGCGACTCGGTATTCCCTGACGATCTGACTGTTCGAGTTTATTGGACAATGGACACAGCAGACACCGCCCGTCGCGGTCGGCGATCTCCGGGCACATTTCCCGCGTGGCTGCTCTATCATCTGCTCCGGTACAACACATGGCCATGGCCAGCGGGAGAACGCAGATGAGACTGGTGACCCTTGCGCGTGACGGCGGTGCGACCCTGGGCGTGCGCCGCGACGATGCCATCATTGACCTTGGCAAGCTGAGCGGCAGCCTGCCAGGCAGCATGCTCGAGCTCATCGAGGCCGGCCCGCGGGCCCTGGCCGAGGTGCAGTCGGCGATCGCGAAGGCACCTGAGTCCTCGCTGATCGCGGCGGACACCGCCGACTATCTGCCGCCCATCCCGACACCGGGCAAGATCATCTGCCTGGGCCTGAACTATGCCGATCACGCCAAGGAGGGCGGACACGAGCGCCCCACCTATCCGTCCTTCTTCATGCGCGCGGCGACCTCGTTGATAGGCCATGGCCATCCGATCGTCCGCCCAAAGGCGAGCGAGACGCTCGACTACGAGGCCGAGATGGTTGCCGTGATCGGTGCTCGCGCCCGACACGTCGGCAAGGAGCAGGCGCTGGACAAGATCTTTGGTTACTCGGTGTTCAACGACGGCTCGATTCGCAAGTATCAGCGCCTCACCTCGCAATGGACCATCGGCAAGAACTTCGATGCCACCGGCGGCTTCGGCCCCGAGATCGTCACCGCGGACGAGCTGCCCGCGGGTGCCACCGGACTGCGTATCCAGACCCGCTTGAACGGTGAGGTGCTGCAGGACGCGAACACCGACGACATGCTGTTCGGCGTGGCCGAGACCATCGAGTTGCTCACCGAGTGCATGACCCTCGAGCCCGGCGACATCCTGGTCATGGGCACGCCTTCGGGTGTGGGACACGCTCGCAAGCCGCCCTTGTGGATGAAGGCCGGTGATGTCTGCGAGATCGAGGTCGAGCGCATCGGCGTGCTGCGCAACCCGATCGTCGACGAGTAACGAGAAACCACGAGGTTGCCGGCGGCGACACCGACCGGCATTGTCGTTCTCGCGCCGCGGCGCGGCCGGCCAACGAGCCGGGGCACGAAACTGACGAGAGAGGCACGCTCGACAATGAACAGGATCAGCGCAAAAGCACTCAAGGCGCGACTCGACGAGCCGGCGGAGCTGGCCTTCATCGACGTGCGCGAGCCCGGCCAGTACGGTGACGGTCACCCGTTCTTCGCCATCAACATCCCCTACAGCCGGTTGGAGCTGGACGTGGCCAGGTTGATCCCACACCCGCATACCGAGGTGGTGCTGATCGACCAGGGAGACGGCGTCGCCGAGCGAGCCTGCGAGCGCCTGCAGGCGCTCGGCTTCACCCGGCTCGGCGTCGTCGAGGGTGGCTGCCCGGCCTGGGCGAAAGCCGGTTACACCCTGTTCGACGGTCTCAACCTGCCGAGCAAGACCTTTGGCGAGGTCGTCGAAGAGACCTTCCATACCCCGCACATCGACGCCAACACGCTACAGCGCATGCGTGACTCGGGCGAGGACTTCCTGTTGCTGGACGGCCGTACCGCCGAGGAATTCGCGCGGATGAACATCCCCGGTGGTCGGATCTGCCCGAATGCGGAGCTGGGTCATCGGCTACCGGTGCTCGACCCGGAGCACGACCGGACCGTGGTGGTCAACTGCGCGGGCCGCACACGCAGCATCATCGGTGCGCAGTCCTTGCTGAACCTGGGCTTCTCACAGCGCATCGTCGCCCTGGAGAACGGCACCCAGGGCTGGACCCTCGCCGGCTTCGAGCTGGAACGCGGCAGCTCGCCGAAGCCATTGCCATCGCTCAGCGCGGACGCGCTGCAGGCGTCCAGGGCACGTGCACGCCGCACCATCGAACGCTTCGCCCTGCCAACCGTCGACGAGGCACAGCTCGCCCAGTGGCAGCAGGAGCCACGCAACCTGTTCCTGCTCGACGTGCGCACCGAGGAGGAGTACGAGCAGGGTCATCTGCCCGGCGCGCTGCATGCGCCGGGCGGGCAGCTTACCCAGGCCACCGACGCCTGGGTTGGCGTGCGCAACGCGACCATCGTGCTGTGTGACGATACCGGGCTCCGCGCCGCCAACACCGCCATCTGGCTGCGCGGCATGCGCCATCACGCCTACGTGCTCGACTGCGACGTGTCCGGTCACCCCGCGCGGACCACCGAGCGGCCCGTCGAGCCCATGCCCCAGCCGCTGGCCGAGATTACAGCCGCGGAGCTCGACGGCTACCTCAGCAAGGGCGCGCCGCTGTTCGATCTGCGCGCCAGCCAGCGCTACCGGGATGCGCACCTGGAGGCGGCGCGGTGGGCGACCCGGGCCCGACTGCCGTCGCTGCTCGGCTCGCAGACACCGGCCACCGTGGTGCTGGTCGCCGACGATCCGCGACTGGCCGCGCTCGCCGCGATCGACCTGCGCGCGTCGGGTATAGCCAGCGTGCTGCTACCGGGCACGAGCGTCGATGCCTGGCGCAAAGCCGGTCTGAGCGTGGTCAGCACCCCGGATGCCCCGAGTGACGCCGAACGTATCGACTTCATCTTCCACACCCACGACCGACATCAAGGCAATCTGGAAGCCTCGCGTGCCTATCTGGCCTGGGAGACGGGGCTGATCGCACGCCTGGATGATCAGGAGCGAGCCTCGCTGCAGCCGCTGCGCCCGACCGACTGATCGCAGGCCATGGGCGCCGCCACGTCCTACGAGGACTGACTCCCGGGCGTGGCGTACAGACCGGGGCCAGGACGCGGCTCAGACGGACTCATCGACGATCAACATGATCTTGCCGCTGTGCGCGGCACTCTCCATCAGCTCGTGCGCGGCGCGTGCCTGCTCCAGCGGCATGGTGGTATCGACCACTGCCTTGATGCGACCGGCCTCGATGTGCGGCCAGACCTGCTCGCGTAGCTCCCGTGCCACCTCGGCCTTGTACTCGTCGGAGCGGGTGCGCAGGGTCGATCCGGTGTACTTGAGCCGTTTGAGCATGATCGGCATCAGATTGGCCTGAACCTTGGAGCCGAGGTTGAACGCGAGCTGGACGATGGTCGCGTCGTGCCGGCAGGCCTTGATGTTGCGCTCGAAGAACGGCCCGGCGAGGATGTCCAGAATCACGTCGGCGCCCCCTTGCTCACGAACGATGTCGACGAAATCCTCGTGCTCGTTGTCTATCGCCCGATCGGCGCCTATCGAAGCACAGTACTTCGCCTGCGCATCGCCTACACAGGTGGCGAACACCGTGGCACCGAAGGCCTTGGCCAGCTGAATGGATGTCGAGCCGATACCGCCGGCGCCACCGTGGACGACGAAATTCTGGCCGCCACGCAACCCGGCCTCCTTGAAGATGTTGCTCCACACGGTGAAGAAGGTCTCGGGCAGGCTGCCCGCCTCGACCATGCTGAGCCCTGCCGGGACCGGCAAACAGTGGCGCTGGTCGACGGCGCAGTACTGCGCATAGCCACCGCCATTGGTCAACGCACAGATCCGGTCGCCGACCTGCCAGTCGCGCACTGACTCACCGACCGCCACCACCTGCCCGGCGATCTCCAGTCCGAGCAGCTCCGAGGCACCGGGCGGCGCCGGATACAGCCCCTTGCGCTGAAAGATGTCCGGACCATTGACCCCGGCCGCGGCGACACGCACCAGCACCTCCCGGGCACCCGGCGTGGGCACCGCGCGCTCGCCCGGGACCAGCACCGACGGATCGCCGGCGCCGCTCATCTGGACCGCGCGCATCGTCGCCGGAATCTCAGCCTTGCTCATCGTCTACACCCCCGCAATGCATTCGTGTCTTGGTATGCGCCACGGGCGGTCATCGCGGCAGCACGAAATTGTCGTCGGCGTCGAACCGAAGCTGCAACGGCTCGCCCAGGATCCGCAGCGCGCAGTTGGCTCGCACCTCCTCGAGCAGTGCGCTCGACACCCAGAGCTCGTCCAGCTTGGAGGTGTTCTTGATCCAGGCCAGACGTAGCGACGCCGGGTCCTCCTCCTGCCGGAACTGCATCATCACCTGCAGCGCCTGCAGCTCGCTCTCCATCAGCATCGGCATCTTGCCGCCACCCAGGCTCTTGGCGGTGAACGCGTTCATATAGGTGGAGTTCAGGTCCACCTGGTCGAACAGCGCACGCGGCATGATGTCGGCATTGCCGATGCCCGTCGCGTTGCCATGCGTGGCCTCGGTCAGACCACGCAGATAGATGGTGCCGATCCGCGGCGAGGTCTGACCACGCTTCTTACCGATCACGTTGGTATCCATGCCCGAGCCACTGACGTTCTTGCCCATCTCGTCGACCACCAGCGCGTCCAGGTCCTCGAAGGGCAATCGCGGCAACCACTCGTAGGCCTTCTTCAACAGCGCGCTCTCGGCCGCAACCAGGGCCTCATGGGAATCCACCGGCACCGATTCGACCAGCGCCGTCTCCTTGAAGGCGTTCTCGACCAGGGCGATCGCACCGATGATCCGCGGCCGCTCTGCCTCGAGGATGATCCGTGAGGCGTCGAGGATCATGGTGCCCATCGCCACCCGCAGCGCCTGCTGGTGGATCTTCGACGCGCCGAATTGCTTGCCGAGCCCGATCACCAGCATCTTGCAGATACCGCTCTCCACCTTCTCGGTGAATCCGGTATGTGGTTTGACCCGGTTGATCACCAGCACGCCGTCGGCATCGTGAGCGTTGCGGTCCTGGAACACCGGAAAACCGGTACGCGTCTTGCCGATCTGGACCACCTCCATGCTCGATCGGATCGGACAACCGACGCTGTCCTCGGTCAGGCCGTGGGTATCGGCCAGCACCTGCAGCTGTCCCTGCGCGGTCGCGCCCCCATGACTGCCCATGCCGGGAACGACGAACGGCTCGGCCCCCACCGCCTTGAGACGCTCCACGCAGACCTGGATGACCTGCCGCAGATTGGAGATACCGCGACTGCTACCGGTGATGGCGATACGCTGTCCGGCCGTGACGTTCTTCAGGATCGGCTGAAGCTCGCGAGCCACGGCGGCCCCCACGTCGGCCTCGACCGGACGCGGAAAGTCCTGCTGCACCCGGACAAGGCGGGGGGCATGCTCCGGTCCGACACCGGCGTGACTCTCATCGAGCAGGAACTGGGTCGCGTTGCTCACGGCGTACATCTCCCATGCAGGCAATAATGAACGTCGATAGCATCGCACGTTTTGACATCGGGTGAGGCGTCGGCCAGCGGTCCGAGCCCCAGCAGTCCGGACCGATGTGCGAACCAGGCGGCGGGCTAGGGCGCGAACAGCGGGCTGCTGCCGGGCACCCCGCCGGGTGTCCGGTACAGATAGATACCCTCGCCCTTCTGCCGCTGCCCGTTGCCACCGCCCCAGCCGGCGAGCACATCGAGATCGCCGTCCTCGTCGTAGTCCAGCACCGCCGCGCGTGGGTGCCACCAGCCGTGTCGCGGGAACCAGAGCTGGGCCCAGAACGACGATTGCTCGTTGAGGGTGAAGCGTCCGCCCTCGAGCGCGGCGAACACGTCCGAACCTGCTTCGCTGGCGCGGTACAGCGCGAGATAGCCATCGGTTCCGTGTTCATCGTGCACCACCGAGACCGCGAGCAGCAGCTCGTTGCGACCGTCCGCATCGAAGTCACCAGCCGCGAACCGAGACAATCCGGGGAACCCACGGCCGTCGGCCAGATTTTGCGCCACCCAACCATCCGATCGAACGTCCCACTGACCTGGTGCCAGTGTCAGCATCTGGCTCGCGGCACCGCGGCCTCGCTGCACGAGTGGCGCCGAGGAGTCCCCGGACGACACCGAGCGGCCACGCGCCAGGAACGTTCCGGCGTCGTTCTGCTGGACCAGATCGGCCACGCCATCGCTGTTCCAGTCGAGCACCCGCACCGATCCGTAGCGGCCGGCCCGTGCACCACCGGGTCGCGCCTGCAGCAGCGACCAGGCGCTGGAACGCGCGGCCGGCGGGATCCGCGCCAGCTGCTGCGCGTCGTTCACATAGAAAGCGCTCAGCGCCGGTTGGCCGGCGCTGCCTTCGTTCAACAACAACCAGATGCCACGACCTCGGGCCGGGTTCATGACGCCTTCGTACACCAGCAGGTCGAACAGCCCGTCGCCGTTGACGTCGACCACAGACGGCTCGAAACCTATCCAGACATGGTCACCGTGTCTGCCCGGCGCGCGGAATACGCCGGGTCTGTCGCGAGCTGGAGCATCCGCGCCCCGGGCGCGTAGCGTGAAGCTGCGCTCGGGCGAGAGCGTGCCAGAGAACGCGGGCTGGCCCGGCCGTCCGTGATTGAGGTAGACGATCATGCGCAGCTCGTCCGGCTCACGCAGGTTGTAGGCGACCAACAGGTCGAACAGCCCGTCCGCGTTCCAATCCAGCGCCCGGACGGTGCCCCATTCGGCCAGCGGCGGCTCGTCGCTGCTGGCACGGAAAGGGTCGTCCACCGCCTCAACGTAACGCGGTCGCAACGGTCCACCGTGATCCGCATCCTCGATGAGGTTGAAGACGTCGGCCTCGAAGTCGGGGAATCCCGGCGCCATGCCCGATGCCGGCAGCGCAGCGGATGCCATCACGACCACCAGCCATGTCGACCGGGTAAGCTCGCCACGCAGCGTCCGGACAATGAACAGCCACCAGGGTTGCCGCCGTCCGCGTGCGGCGGCCGCGCTCATGCGGCCCGCAGCGCCATCGCGGCAGCGAAGGCGTTGCAGCGGTCCAGCGTCTCGTTGACGCTTCGACCCTCCAGGTTGGCGATGAACAGGTTCAAGCCCGCCTGCTCGAAGCGCGCGATGTCCTCCGCCATGGCTTGCGCCGAGCCGGTGAAGGCGACTCGCGTGCCGTCTTCGTGTTGCTCCTTGCCGAGCCGCGCCCAGGGCGCGTAGAGGGCCACCTCGATGCTCGCCGGGTCGCGCCCGGCGGCCTCGACGCGACGCCGCACGTCCTCTACACCGGCGCTGAAGCGTTCCAGCGTGTCGAGCGGATGGCGCGGATTGCGTCCCACCGGATACCAGCCGTCACCGTGTCTGGCGACGCGGCGGCGGGCCGCCGGTCCCTCACCGCCTATCCAGATCGGCGGCGCCGGTCGTTGCACCGGCTTGGGCTCCGCTATCACGCCGGAGAAATCGACGTGCTCGCCGTGGTATTCGCACACCTCCCCCTGCCACAGGGCGCGGTAGGCCTCGATGTACTCGTCGGAGGCTCGTCCGCGCTGCTCGTAGGCTGGGGACTGCAGGGCAGCCATCTCCTCGCGCATCCAACCGACGCCCACGCCCACCGTCAACCGGCCACCGCTCAACACGTCGACGGTCGCCAGCATCTTCGCGGTCAACACCGCCGGGCGGTGCGGGATGACCATCACCGAGGTCAGCAGGCGCATGCGCTCGGTGTGCGCGGCGATGAAGCCGAGCGTGGTCAAGGTCTCCAGACAGATGCCCTCGGCGGCACCGGCCCAGCTGCCATCGGCACTGTAGGGATAGGGGGATTCGATACTCTGGCAGACGATGACATGGTCGTTGACACCAAAGTAGTCGAACCCCAGCCGCTCGCAGTTCTGCGCCACGTCGCGTATGGCCGTGGGTATCGCGGTAGCACCGCGGGTGGACATGTGAAAACCGTATCGCATGGGTCGAACATCTCCAGTCGGGAAAATCCGTACGCGGACCGCGCACCATGATGAGGCCATCCGGGGACAACCAGCCAGTCGGCCCATCCGAGCCGAGCCGCCCAATCTGCGCCGCCCGATCTGCGGCGCCCGATCTGCGGCGCCCGATCTGCGGCACCCAATCTGCGGCGCCCAATCTGCGGCGCCAAGAGGCCGACCGGCATCGCTCAGGCGGCACACCGACGATGGGCATCCTGCCCAGGCGGAGGCCCCCCGAGAGCGCGCAATCCACTCGGGCAAGTGCACTTTCCGCCGACCGGGACGGACGCAATACCCTTCCCGTTCCCGGATGTCCGGTCGCGCATCGCGCTGCCCGATCGGTCAATAGAGCGTGTCAACGTCGGCACACGGCGACAACACGGGCTCAGGCACCGTTGGACGCGGGCGCCGTGGTCGGGTGGGCCACACGCCTTGCCGGAACGGCACCGCGGTGGGACGATACACCAACACGCGCACACGCCCGAGCCTTGAACGAACAGACAATGCACGAGCCGGGCCCGCTCCTGTCACTACACGGCAGGATTCTCCAGGACGAAACCCAGCTTCCTGGCGCGGCGCAGCAATGATGCCGACGGGGCTGCTGTCGGTGATCCCCGACAGACGACATGACGAAACTGTCGACTGGCGCACATTCTTGAAACAACATTCGTCATTCACTAACTGCCTGGACTGGAAGCAAACATTTAATTAGGTGGTAATTCTCTAATCCACGGTGCTCTGGGAATTTTTTGCCACTTGATTGCGCCTGAAATCCCGATATCGTGACTTTCGACGCATGCTAGAAGACCGCTACGCAGCCAAAGGCGGCTACGAGACGAAGGTGAAAGTCAGAAAAACACCTGGGAAGTGGCGCTGCGATGGGGAGTCAGACGTGGAATCGTGCGACTCCTGAGGCAGGGTGTCTCGATAATAATCATCGGCCTGCAGCAGGCCGGCGCGACAGGCTGGGGATTGGCAGTTCGAGCGCGAAAAGTACTGGAAAAAGCGTCAGGTCAGGTCTGTCCAGAGTGCCTGGACCCGTCAGGGGTAGCGGGCAGGGCGCCGTCGGACACGATCTGACCCGGCAATAACGGTTATGAGATGCGGGCTCTGAACGGGTCCGGAAGTTCAACGGGTGGTTTCAATGAAAGGAAAGCAGTTACTACTGTCCATGATGGCAGGCGCTGCGATGATTGCGAGCGGCAGCGCCTCCGCGGCCATGGTCTCGATCTCGGGAATATCGGACTCGAACGCAGGCAACTTCAGCGGCGCGTCGGTGGCGGACGTTAACGCGACGGAGTCGCTGGTCACGATCGGACTGGATGCATTCACGGCTTCGGCGAGCGGAACGTCGGTCTACGGTAATGCCTTCGATACCCTGCAGCTGACGATCTCTGCAGGCCCAGGGTTCCGCATCACGGGCGTGAGCTACAGCGAGACCGTGACGTCGAGCCTTGACGCCGGGGCCATCGGCATTGCTGTCGGTTCCATGGTGATCGCCGGCATCGACACCCTCGGCTTCAACAGCCAGTTGACCGAGATGGTGCCGGAGAAGACCCTGACGGCAACTGCCGATTTCGCCAGCGGCCTGGAGTCGATCAGCGTAGCCCTGACTGACTCGCTGTTCGTGATTGACACGAACATGGATTTGAACGGCTCGTCCGTGACCAAGTCCGCGGCCTCCCTGCTCGTGACCGTCGCGCCGATCCCGGTACCCGCACCGCTGGTGCTGCTGGGCTCCGCGTTGCTCGGTCTGGTCGTGGTCGGCCGGCGCAAGCTCGCCTGACGACACGGCATATCGAGGTCGAATCCGTTTGCGCTGAGGCGCATGACAGACGAGATTTCGAGTCCGAGTCCGCAGCAAGAGAAAACCGCGAGGGCGCCACCCTCGCGGTTTCTTTTTTTGTCGAATCTGATCGCGGCGCTGAAGGGTCGCGGCCGATCAAGAACCTTGCCAATCGTGAGTGCTGTCGATCCGGGTCCCTGTCCACGGCTCCCGCAGACGCTTTCTGATCCGACGACGGTGGTGGACTGTCAGGCAACGTCGGTGGACGAAGCCGGAGCCTGACTCGGCCGGCCGCCATGTCCGACGCTGGCCGTGACCTGCAGCACGGGTTACAGGCTGCGTTTGTGAGTGCGGCAGCAGCTGACCAAGCATCCACGACCTGGATGTAGGGTTCGAGTTCTGCCTGTGCGCCACCTGATCTGTGCTGGCGGCCGCCGGGCGCCGTAGCACCCGGCCGGCCCTCCGCGGTCTACTGGCGTATCACTTCGGCTGGTAACCGGTCGCCTTGATCATCTTCGCCGTGATCTCCCATGACCTCTCGGCCAGGGCACGCGCCTCGGCGGCGGTCATGTAGTTGATGGGATAGCTCACCGCCTCGCTCACCTTGATCATGTCCGGATCGGTCTCCGCGACCTTCAGCGCCTTCTCCATCTTCTCGATGATGGCCTTGTCGGTGCCCTTTGGGAACAGCACCACGGTTGGCGCGTCGGCCGCCACCTCGTAGCCCAGCTCCATCAGGGTCGGAATCTCCGGATCAGTCTTCAGACGCTTGGTAGTCACGGCCGCCATCGACACCGTCTGATCGGGGTACTTGGCATGCAGCCCACCCGAGTAGGCAAAATCCACCTGTCCGGAGATGATCAGCTGGATCATCTCGCGACCGCCGCGGGTGGGGCTGTCGTCGACCTTGTCTCCGAATCCTTCCTGCG
>JAGRHX010001441.1:1013-5518 GCA_020444775.1 Gammaproteobacteria bacterium | reverse complement strand
CATGCCACCGCCGGCTTTCAGGGCAGCGGCAGGGCCTTGCGTGTCGAGCGTCTGGACGCGCGTCTGCTCGGCCTGCAGGCACGCGGCCAGGTTGCCCTGAGCCAGGCCTCGCCAACCGCGAGTCCGATCGAGCGCGCCGATCTGCAACTGCAGATCGACGATCTGCGGCCGCTCGGACAGCTCCTGGGGCAGCCGCTGCGCGGCACCGGTGCGGGTCAGCTGCGTGTAGACGGCCAAAGCGGTGAGTTGACGCTGGCATTGCGCGAGCTGAGCGCCGGCGCCGACGAGGCGCTACGGCTAGGCCGGCTGGAGCTGTCCGGCAAGGCGCGTGCGCTGCACGCCACCCCCGATATCGATCTGAGCCTGGTCGCCAGCCAGCTGCGGGCGCCTATGCCCGCTCCGGCCGCCACGCCCGCCGCGACCCGCGTTGTCAGCGCTGCCGCCGCGGTCACCCGCGATCCCGATACGCTGTTCATCGAGCAGCTGAGCCTGACCGCGCGGGGACCGATGTCGCGACTGAGTCTGCGGACCGATGCGCAGGGTTGGCACGGTGAGCGCGTGGTGAGCCTCGACGCTCGGGCGACCGGCCGGCTCTGGCGCACGACCCGGCAGCTGCGCATCGAGCGGCTCGAGGCCCGATATGGGAGCGAACAGGCACGTCTGCAGCAACCGCTGGAGCTGGCCCGGGAAGGTGCCCTGACCCGGATCCAGTCATTGGACCTGCTCATTGGTCAGGAGGGTTCCGAGCCGGGCCGCGTGCAGGGCTCGATGAGCCTTGCGCCCGGCAGGCTGCAGACCGATCTCCAGCTCGAGCGACTGCCGCTGGACCTGGCGGGCCGACTCGAGTTCGCGCCGATCGTCGCCGGCGAGCTGAACGGAACGCTGCGTCTGAACGCCGATGCACGCGCCGGGGCAAGAGCAGAGACGGTCAACAGCGGCAAGGCCAGGCTGGTGGTCGATGGCCTGCAGATTGCCGGTGGGCCGACCCGGCCGGTCGAGCGCATCGATGCCACCGCCAACGCCGAGTGGGACGGCCGGGAGCTGACGCTGGACGGACGTGTGACCCGCCCTTTGCGAACGCCGCTGGTGGTCGAGGCACGCCTGCCATTACGCCCGGATCGAGACAGCCTGCTGAGCATCCCCGGTGACGCGCAGCTTCAGGGCAACGCCAGCTGGCGCGGCGATCTGGCCGAGCTGATGGTGCTGACACCACCTTCGGACCATGTGCTGGCCGGGCAAGGCGTGCTCGACGTGCGCGCGTCCGGCCCGGTCGCTCGTCCGAACCTGGCGGGCACCCTGAGCATTCGTGATGGACACTACGAGAACCTGCTGGCCGGCACCCTGCTGGAGCAGCTTCGGCTCGACACCAGCTTCAGCCAGGCCGGTCAGGCGCGCTTCGATCTCAGCGCCAATGACGGCGCGAACGGCACCGTGACCGCGCGCGGCGAGCTGCGCTTGAGCGGTGAATCGAGCCGACTGGACGTTCAGCTCGCCACCCGCGAGGCCTTGCTGGTCAGACTGGACGAGGCCACCGTGCAGAGCAGCAGCGATCTGGAGCTGAGCGGCGCGCTGAACGATCTGCGACTCGGCGGCCAGATCCAGCTGGACCGCGGCGAGATACGGCTGGCAAACCCGCTGCCTCCATCGATCGTCGAGCTGGAAGGCGTGCGTATCAAGGGCCAGCCGGCACCGGAGGCGGACAACGCGGGTGGCGGCGCCGGTCTGGTTCGCCTCGACCTGAAGGTCCTTATTCCCGACCAGGTGTTCGTCCGCGGTCGTGGGTTGGACTCTGAATGGGGTGGCGAGCTCGACATCGGCGGTTACAGCGACGCGCCGGTTGTCACCGGTCAGATACGCGCGCGCCGCGGCAGCCTCGATTTTCTGGGTCGCAACTTCAAGCTGCAGCGTGGTCTGGTGAACTTCGCCGGTGGCCGGCGCATAGACCCGTCCCTGGACATCAACCTGGAGCGCGAGACCAGTGATCTGACCGGCCGCATCCTGGTGACCGGCACGGCCAGCAATCCACAGCTGAGCTTCGAATCGACCCCGGCGCTGCCCGAGGACGAGGTCCTGCCGGTGATCCTGTTCGGCCGCTCACGCCAGTCCCTGTCGGCGCTCGAGGCCGTGCAGCTGGCGGCCGGCATCGCCACCCTGACCAGCGGTGAGGCAAGCGTTGTCGATCGAGCACGTGCCGCGCTCGGTCTTGACGTGCTGCGCGTGGAAAGCAGCGACAAGGAGGACGAGGCGTCCACGGTCAGCGTCGGCCGCTATGTCGAGGACGGTGTCTATGTCGGTGCGCGACAGTCGGTGGACGGCAAGCGCAGCTCGGTGGTGGTCGAGGTCGAGGTGCTCGACAACGTCAGCATCGACGCCGATGTGGGTCAGGGCGCGGATACCAGCGTCGGGGTCAACTGGCGCAAGGACTTCTGAGTGGCCCTCGATGACTCAGTCCAGTGGTCGCAGCCGCACCCAGCCGTTCTCCTTCTCCTCGTCGGCCTCTTCGTAGCCGGGCTCCCCGGGTAGCACGATGGAGTGACCGCCACCGGGCTCGTAGACCACCCGGGCGCGTGCATCCGGCAGGTTGGCGCGTGCCGAGTCGAGCACCGCCTCGGCGGAGTCGAACAGGTCCAGACAGCGCAACATGCGCACCGTCGGTGTCATCATCACCATCTCCCGACGCGCGTGTCGCTCCAGGGCTTCACGTGGAGACACCCATGACCAGCCGACCGTCTCGCTCTCGTCATGGGTCACTTCCTGGCCGGGCGGTGGGCTGCTGACGAAGAAGCGTGCCGAGAATCGCCGCGGACTGCCGAGCGGTGTGATCCAATGCGCGACGTAGTGCACCGCTGAGGTATCGAGCATCAGCTGATGCTCACGCACGACATCCAGGAAGCTGCACTCGTTCCGGTGCAGCATGTGTCGATGGCTGCGGAAATCGTCGGAGGCGAGCGGCGAACCGTCGCGTTTGCGCCCCAGCAGCAGGCCCGCCTCTTCGAAATTCTCGCGGATCGCGGCCACCCAGTAGGCCAGCCCACCCTGCTCCACGCCCATCAAGGCACTCGCCGAATCGTCATCCAGGCCATCGCAAAAGGGCTCGAAATCATCGGCCTCGCCAGGGTCCACGGCGCCGCCGGGAAACACCCACATGCCCCCGGCGAACACCATGCGTGCGTTGCGCTCGATCATCAGCACCTGGAGATCGGGCCGATCATCGACGATCATGACCGTCGCGGCGGGTCGGACCGGCACGCTGGCCGGGTCGAAATCGGATCTGCGGCTCATGAACTCCCCTGCATGGACGATGGCATGAACAATTGCGGGGTCGCCCCCGGATCCGCAACCCCGTATCGACGGCCCGGGATCGGTGACCAGGCGCACGGGATTGCTGGCATCACGCGCAAAACTGAAATTCGACCGCGGTGGTTTTCCAGCACGGCGCTCCGCTGGAGAATGCGCGTCTGTTAGATTGAAAGCTTCAGACCAATCATCATCGGCACCCGGCCAGCGGCAGCCCGGCCAGCGGCGCCCGGGCATGCGGCGCCGACGGTGCAAAAGGACCAGTATACATGTCAGCAATCACCGCCAATCGCGTCGATGACACCCGACCGAACAGCAAGAACGCTCTGCAGGCCGAGTTGACCTATATCGTCCGTCAGGACACCAAGCCGTACTTCGAAAGCTCGGCGCTGACCGGCGGCGCGCCGCGCGTGCACTTCCAGACGGAGCAGCACAGCGTGCCGGTCGAGGACATGCGCACCTTGAGCCCGCCCGCCGGCCTCGACCGCGAGGGCTTCGAGCTGACCCGGCACCGCAGTGCCGTCACCGATCTGTACGACGATGACGCCATAGAGCGCACCTACAACGTCGAGCTGGAAGTCTTCCTGAAGGCCTTCACGGGTGCCGATCGGGTCGCGATCTTCGACCATACCCGGCGATCGGACGCACCCGAGGGCGCCCGCAATCCGGACGGGCTACGCGGCCCGGCCAACCGGGTGCACGTGGACTACACGGTCAAATCCGGCCCGCAGCGGGCCAGGGACGCGCTCGGCGCGAACGTCGTCGACGACGTGCTGGCGCGTGGCGGGCGGATCGTTCAGGTCAACGTCTGGCGTCCCATCAAGGGTCCGGTGCAACGCGCGCCACTGGCGTTGGCTGACGCGCGCAGCATCGCCCCGGACGAGCTCATCGCTACCGATCAGCGCTTCCCGGACCGCACCGGTGAGATCTACCAGCTCGCCTACGCCGAGCATCAACGCTGGTTCTATGCTCCTGAGATGGAGGTCGACGAGGTGCTGTTGATCAAGGGCTGGGACAGCCTGGACGACGGCCGCGCCCGCTTTACACCGCATGGGGCCTTCGTCCTGGCCGGGTCGGAGGATCGACCGCCACGTGAGAGCATAGAGACACGCACCTATCTGGTCTTCGAGCCGCGCTGATCACCTGTTCCGGAGCTGTCCCCGGTTCTGGCGTCAGCAGGGGGACCGGGCGGCGCGAGCGGCCCGGTC
>JAGRHX010001441.1:0-955 GCA_020444775.1 Gammaproteobacteria bacterium | reverse complement strand
TCGTCAGCTCCCGCCGCCCCGCATGCCCCGCATCCCCATGCCCACCCGGCCCCTTGAACTCCGACAAGGCGTCCCTATCTGCGCCTCAACGAGGTTCGGCACGACCGTCCGTCCGGCGTGCCGAACCCGACAAGCCAGCCCACGCGCAACCTCGGTGTCCGGCCGACGGCCTGGGTGCCACACCGTGTGCCGTTGCGTGGGCCTCAACGCAACAGGAGCAACGCAGATGAACGCATTCGACTTCTCGCCCCTGCATCGCACCGGCGTCGGTTTCGATCGTCTGATGAGCGTGCTGGAGAACGCGGGCCGGCTCGATGATGCGGCGGCGCCCGCCTACGACATCGTTCGCACCGAGCCGGATCGGTATCGCATCACGCTGTTGGTGCCGGGCTATGACCGCGACCAGATCAGTATCGAGTCGCAGGAGAACAGCCTGGTGGTGAGCGCAACCGTGGTCGACGCCCCAGAGCAGGTCACCTATCTGCACCGCGGCATCACCCAGCGCGGTTTCAAGCGCAGCTTCCAGCTCGCAGACTACGTACGGGTGACCGACGCCCGGCTCGAGAATGGTCTGCTGCACATCGAGCTGCTGCGCGAGGTGCCCGAGCGACTCAAACCGCGGCGGATCCCGATCAGCAGCGCTGAGCGGGTGCTGGATGCGGACGTGGTCGACGCCGAGTCCAGCCGCAGCGCGGCCTGAGCGAGCGCCGCGGCGCCGGGGCCTCCAACGGCACCCGGCGCCGCGATGAATCATGCGTTGAATACCTTTTCTGGCATCGCGATCGGAGGAGGTCTTTGATGAACACCCAATCCCCCCAAGAGACGACTGCACGTTCGCACCCGACCGATGGGCATGGCGCAGCGCGCGCCTTCGACGATCGGTTCGGTATCGAGCCCGCGGCCTGCCAGTCGGCACCGACCGCAACAAACGCTGGCAGTGCCGCAAGACAGCGCA
>JAGRHX010001440.1 GCA_020444775.1 Gammaproteobacteria bacterium | reverse complement strand
AGCCGGATCTCCCATTGATGGGACCCGAGTCGGCAGACAGCAGTGGATCCAGACTCGAGGCCTTCACCTGGCGTATGAGCCGTGAGGGTGGCAGCGACCCGGTGGCTCTGGCCGCCGCCGCCCGGCGCCGCGCCAACGAGCTGTCGATGAAGGTGCGCGCCGAAGGTGAGCTGGACGGCAGCCTCTATGGTCATGTGCTGCGCATCGCCGAACCGGTCGGGGTTGATGGTATCGGCAGCTGGCTGGGTGGCACCTGGTACGTGGACTCGGTGCACCACCGCTTCGACGAGAACGGTTATCGCGAGCGCTTCGTGCTGCTGCGCAACGCCTACGGCGACAACCTGCAGACCGGCAGCAATGTGCTGGCGGCGATTCTGTGAGACGACCACATGCACGACAGCGTTGTTGACAACGAGACGAGTGACAAGAAGCCCGGGCTCGACAACAGGCATTGATTCAGCAGAAGGCATTGGGACGATGGACGAGACGGTCAGACGCGTCATCGAGCACGTGCAGCGCAAGTACTACGGCAAGTACCGCGGCTTCGTGACCGACAACGAGGACCCTGAGCACCGCGCCCGGCTGCGCCTGCGCGTGCCCTCGGTGCTCGGCGAGGAAGAGAGCGGCTGGGCCCTGCCCTGTCTGCCATTTGGCGGTCTGAGTGGCCAGGGCCAGTACATGGTGCCCGAGCCCGGCGCCCAGGTGTGGATCGAGTTCGAGGAGGGCGAGCTGTCGCATCCAATCTGGACCGGGACCTTCTGGCAGGTCGATGGCGACGCGCCGGTGAGCCTGGATGCCGACACGCCGGTCAAACGCACGATCAAGACGCCAGCCGGCCACACACTGGAGTTCGACGACACCGAGGCCGAGGAGAAGCTGCGTTTGGAGCACCCGCAGGGAGCGAGCCTTGCCATCGACGAGAACGGCAGCGTCGCGCTCACCGATGCCAACGGCGCGACCCTGAGTCTGGATGCACAGGCCAACGAGGCGGTGCTGCGTGATGCCAACGGCAATACCCTCACCATGACCGCCTCCGGCACCACCATCGAGGACAGCAATGGCAACCGGGTCGAGATGGCGGCCAGCGGGATCACCGTGCAGGGTCAGCAGATCGTCCTCAACGGCACCCAGGTGATGCTCGCCGGCCAGGGTGGCGAGCCCATCATCAAGGGACAGAGCTTTCTCACCCTGTTCATGACTCATATACACCCGACCGGCGTCGGCCCCTCCGGTCCACCGGTGCCCCAGGGTGAGCTGTCCACGCTCTCCACCAAGGTTCTCACCTCCTGAAATTGCCATGGCACGCAGACTCGTCGATCCCCCCTATCTCCGCTTCCCACTGCGCGTGGACGATGCTGGCGCGCGTCTGGCAAGCCGTCGCGAGCATGTACGCGACCAGATCGAGCAGGTGCTGTTCACGCTGCCCGGCGAGCGCGTATTCAGACCCGAGTTCGGCGCCGGTGTGAAGGCGCTCGTGTTCGAGCCCAACGCCGAGATGCTGTGGACGGTCACCAAGAAGCGTCTGCTCGCCTCGCTGGCCGATGCCCTGACCGGCGAGGTGGACCCGAAGAGCCTGGAGGTCGAGGTGACCGGGGAAGGCGCCGAGCTGCGGATCGTCATCCGCTACGCGCTCGCGACCATCGGTCGTGAGGAAGAGCAGGTCTTCAGCGTGAGGTAGTCAGCATGGCCGACGAACCGACCATCGAGCTGCTGTTCCGTGAGGGATGCCCCGACTGCGCCACCCGCTCGGCGGATCTGCCCGGCGCGCTGCCCGAGGTCGGCGACGACTTCGACTGGCTGGTGCGAGACTACGACGGTTTCAGGCTGTTCATGATGGAGGAGCTGGCGGCGCGCTTTCCCGAGCGCCGGCGCTGGACCCCGGCGGACGTCGAGGTGGCCGTGATCGAGGTGCTGTCCGCGGTTCTGGACCAGCTCTCGGACAGCCTGGATCGGGTGTCCAGTGAGGCCTTCCTGCAGACCGCGCGAAGACCGCAATCGGTGCGCCGCCTGCTCACGATGATTGGTTTCGACCCGCTTCGACAGGCGCTACAGCTGGCCCGTCCGCCCTTCGACCGGCCGTCCGCCGTGGACGACA